>CAZXAC010000001.1:0-34021 GCA_964638335.1 uncultured Lentisphaera sp.
CGATACGGCATCCAAGATAATAATACAATACGGAGGCTCGGTGAAGGCCGACAATTCCGCTGAACTTATGTCTCAAGAGGACATTGATGGTGCGTTGGTGGGTGGGGCAAGCCTTGATCCCGCAGGATTCGCTAAGTTAATAATAAATTCCATAAGGTGAACAATGCAAAATCCCTTGATAGCTCTGTTAATGGCGGCTGATGTATTTATAGCGCTGATAATTATTGCGCTCGTTCTTGTTCAACAGTCAAAGGAGGGTGCTTTTGGTTCTCCTTTTGGAGGGGTGGGAGAATCTGTCTTCGGAGCTCACGCCACTGGACACCTGACTAAGCTGACGGTAGTGTTTTCGATACTATTCCTATGTATAACTCTTGCCCTTGCAATAATCATAGGTCACAGGGCGCAGCCGGTGGGTATTGTTGACAGGGAGCTTGCGATAACCGAATCCGAATCAAAGGAAAAAAAGCTTGATACTGTAAAGACCACAGAAAAACCTGCATCTGAAATACCTGCTTCCGTTGAAAAGACTTCCGAAGAGGCAAAGGGTTTGTCCTCTGATGGGAAAGATCTGAAAATACCGGAAGACTCAACTGAAGAGAAGTGATCCCTCTGACGGATCCTTGTGAGCTTTCGCCTGGGTTCTACACGAATTGTCCTCCAGTATTGAGCAATCTCAGCTTTTGAATGCTTGATTTTTGACTGGCAAATGCGATATTCTACCCGTCAATACAAATTCAAAAATAGAGATAAATGGGGTTTATCATGAAAGAATGCCTTCAAAAGACTTGCTCTATGAATATTGGAGATCCGAAACTTGATTCAATAGTATCCGATATATGCGCAACGTATTCAGATGCCAAGGGCATAAACCACATAGAAGGGTTCAATCTGCCAAGCGAGAGCGAAGTCATAAATATATTGAATGACCTCATCGAAATAGTTTTTCCAGGATACGCCGGTAAAAAGGCGCTCAGCGTAAGAAACATAAAATATTTTGTCGGAGAGACCATCACGAGGGCTTATGCCCAGCTTTCAGACCAAATTGGAAGGGCTATGCGCTATAACTGCAGCCGGAACAATTGTGATGATTGTGATGTTCCTAAGCTTTCTGCAGAGGCTACGATGGGGCTCTTGAAATCTCTGGCTGGCGTGCGCGAACTCATGAAGCTCGACGTACAGGCTGCATACGACGGGGATCCAGCCGCCAAAAGCCTTGATGAAATTGCTCTAAGTTATCCCGGCTTGAAAGCGATAACCATACACAGAATAGCTCATGAACTTTTTATCCGAGATGTTCCGCTCATCCCTAGGCTCATGGGAGAATATTCGCATAGAATCACCGGAATAGACATACATCCTGGGGCGAAAATAGGAAAAAGCTTCTTCATAGATCACGGAACGGGAGTCGTGATAGGGGAAACGGCGGTAATTGGGAATAGCGTCAAGATTTATCAGGGGGTAACTCTCGGGGCTCTGAGTTTTCCGAAGGATGCCAGCGGCAATATAATAAAAGGGAAAAAGAGGCACCCATCAATAGAAGATGACGTTACCATTTATTCCGGTGCGACCATACTTGGAGATATTGTAGTTGGCAAAGGCTCAGTGATAGGAGGTAATGTATGGCTTACGGAAGCTGTTCCTCCGGGTACAAAAATAACGGCCACGATGCCTGAGCTCAAGATAAGAAAGCCTTCCACAAAATAAAATAAGCGTTCTTTCTGGAAATGTGCCCATCTCTTTCCTTTTTTTTCCGGGTTTAGCTGTTATAATATCCGTCTGTCCAACTTGTGATTTTTACTTTTCATCGGAGGATCATTGTTCGGTATGGGTAGGAATGCGTATCAAAATATTATTCTCTCCGTCTTCTTTGTAGTCTTTGCGATATTCGCACTTGTCCAGATAAGAAATGTGGATTTGATGAGGCTCAGACTGGAGAAACTTGCGGAAGAGCTTAAGACAATTGAAGGAAAAATCAGCAACCTCCAAACGGGAACAGTAATCTCAAATGCCACTTCGCCTGGATTGGAGAAAAAGTCCTCTGCGAAAATCGCAAACGTCGAATTCTATGACGCTAATGCCGTTGCCGGCGGCAAGATAACGAGCGCAGTATCGTCGGAAACTAAAAACATGAACAGCCTTGTAAACAACGAAGCATTTGTTTCCACTGTATATTCCTATGCGATGGATGCTCTCACTGAAAGAAATCTTGAAAAACCTGAAGTTTTTGAGCCTAAAATTGCGGAGAATTGGGAATTATCAGAAGATAAGCTGACTTATACAGTCAGGATAAGGAAAGGGGTAATCTGGCATGATTTTAAGGATCCAGTCAGCGGAAAAGAGTGGAAAGATGTCGAAGTTACAGCTGATGATTTCGCATTTTACGTCGAGGTTGTAAAGAACGAGGATGCTGACTGCGCTCCGCTAAGGAGCTACCTTCAGGATCTCGACAGGATAGAGGTGATAGATAAATACTCATTCAAGGTAGTATGGCGGAAAAAATATTTTCTTTCGGAATCGATAACCCTTGGTCTAGAACCTTTGCCCCGACATCTTTATCACGACTATGAAGGACCATTTGATGGTAAAAAGTTTAATGAAGATCACGAAAGGAACAGAATAATAGTCGGATGTGGTCCGTATCGCTTTGATCGCTGGGAAAAAGGTCAAAGGGTGGTAATGAAAAAATGGGGGAAATATTATGGAAAGGAATATGGTGTGATGCCACCATTGGACGAGATCGTATTTGAAGTCATAAAGCATCCAAACACCCAACTTCAGGCTCTTAAATCGGGTAAGATAGACAGAATGGGGTTCACTCCGGATCAATGGGTCAACAACACCGGAGGTCCGGAATTCGAAGAAAATTCTGATTTGTTGAAGAAATATAAATATCCCTCAAGGTCATACAGCTACATCGGGTATAACCTCCGCATGCCTCTATTCTCCGACAAGCGCGTGAGAAGAGCCCTCACGCACCTTATTGACAGGGAAAGAATATTGAAGGAAATATATAACGGGCTTGGCAGGATATGTTCGGGACCGTTTTTTATAGACTCTCCGTATTACGACAGCAAAATCGTTCCTTACGAATTTTCTCCTTCCAAGGCAAAATCTCTTTTGGGGGAGGCTGGATGGAAGGACAGCAATGGAGACGGAATCTTGGACAAGGACGGAAAGAAATTCGAGTTCACGATACTATCTGTGGCGGATCATCCCATTCAGATGAAAATGCTGCCGTTGATAAAAGAGGATATGGCTTCCGCTGGAATCGTTATGAAAATATCTCCAGTGGAATGGTCAGTGTATGTTCAAAGGCTGGAGAATAAAAATTTTGAGGTTTGTGTTCTTGGATGGGCGATGGGTTTCGAAAGCGATCCATATCAGATATGGCACTCTTCGGAGTCGGAAAAAGCTGCTTCGAGTAATCATTGCGGATTCGTAAATCCAGAAGCTGATGAGCTTATAATGAAAATAAGGGATTGCTTTGACCTTGACGAGAGAATAGCTCTTTGCCACAGATTTCATAGGTTGCTTCACGATGAGCAGCCATATACTTTTCTCATAACGCCGTTCAGTCTGCTTGGGCAAAGCGCCAGATATCGCAACGTCAGGGTATTTTCAAGTGGGATTGAGACTAGGACAATTTGGGACGGCAAACAGATGCGGAGTCAGTGAAATGGTTGAGAACTATAAAAATCAAAAATCATGTCTTGGGGCATTTTTCTTTCCGGGTTGGGCGATGCCGTCGGACAAGAATCTCGCAAGACGTCTTTTGCCGGAGATAATTTCACCTTTAGAACTCTGCGATTATGGTTTTTTTGCCGGATCCGGTAAGTTTGACTTCACAAATGCCGAATCAGAGATTGAGAAATTGGCCGGGCACAGGCACGAGGTGGCTGTGGGCTATTCTCTTGGATCTCAGTTTGCTCTGCGCATGGCTCTGGACAAACGGAATAAAAACTTGAAGGCTCTTATAATAATATCGGGATTTGCGAAATTCGCGGAATCTGAAGATAATCCGAGCGGACAGAAAAGGTCTGGGATAAAAACCATGCTTACGGGCATGCGGGTTCACCCTTCAAAAGTGCTAAGGGAATTCTACAGACTCAGCTTTGGCGCGGCGAAGCAGATGATGGATTCCGATTCTCCGATTCCAAATCCTTCGACAATGATTGATGGGTTGAAATATCTTCTTGATTGCGATATTTCCGACGAGGTTGGGGCGATAAAGGTTCCTACCTTGATAATTGCCGGAGAGGATGATGTAATAGTAAAGCCATCTCTTTCAAGGAGTTTGTCGGAAATGATCTCCGGGAGTGTTTTTGTTGTAATCCCGAAGGTTGGACATTCTCTGCCTTTCAGCAAGACGGACGAGATAAGGAAGACTATAAATGAGTTCATGCGCGAAAAAAATATATTCTGACAAAGTTGGGAAAAACTTTTCCCAGGCTGCTTTCTCTTATGAGCGAGCCGCGTTTGTCCAGCGTTCCGCGGCGGAAAGGCTTGCGGATTTCATTTCGCAAAATATTCCTAGCGACTTTCATCCACGTCTTGTAATGGAGCTTGGTGCTGGCACCGGGTTTATGACCAGGAAAATAATTCTGCGTTTTACTGGAGCGAAGTTTCTCATCACCGACATATCAGATGATATGTTGGGAATATGCAGGAGAAAAATTTTTGCGATGACTGGGAAAAAGGAGGCTTGGAGGATTGAATTTGAACTGCTCGATTTTAACACGGATTTTGAAATACAGCCGGACTGCGATCTGATGGTCTCAGGATTTTCATTTCAGTGGGCGGATGACATTAGCAATCTAATGGGTAGAATTTACGAAAAACTTCCCAAGGGAGCGATCCTCGCTTTCAGCATGCTACAGGATGGCTCGCTTAGGCAGTTAAGAGATCTTTTCGCGAAGCTTGGTATAGAATATCCAGTTCCGAAGCATCCTTCAATGAGCGAAATTCGCAAGTTTTGTGGTGATTTTTCAATCATTAAAACGGAAGAATACAGCGTTACCAGCTCTCACTCGAGTCTACGGGCATTTCTCCAAGCATTAAAGAATGTGGGAGCGATCAATCCTGGACTTTCAAAAATTCAGCCCAGCAAGCTGAAGAAAATCATCTCCGAAGCACAAAAAGGAGAATTCAAGGCCACCTACGAAATCGTAAACATGATGTGCAGGAAAAGATAATCACATGCTTTGCGATTCAATTGGCAGGTATTTAATCGCCCTTCACCTTTGGAGCGTAATAGTACATTGGAGGAGTGGGTGGATTCTGCGCGGCGTATGGTGGATCCTCAATGCATAATTGCCTGCTCATATTGAACATTTCGTCCTCCGTCCTTTTTCTATTGATCGGGTCATAAGCGGGGACATAGTTTTCTAAGATCCAAATGATGAGAGGGTGATTTTGGGAATACTTCCTTGGAAGTACTATCAGAGCAGGCGGCGAGGCTTTAAATTCTTTGATTGTTTTCTCGGTCAATTCATCTTTTTTTTCTCCGAACAGAAAAGGAGCGTTGAAGAATCTTCCGGATCCGGGGCGTCTTTGGGCGTAGAAGTAGAGACTGGCCTCATAGCCCCATTGGAAGAAAGTTTCGTCCTCTTTCAATTTTTCCCCGATCTCAAGTCCGATTTGGCGGCAGTATATGAATATGGGACCATATTTTTTGTGCGACCACCAATCAGGAGGCATGGAATATTTGGGGATTTGAATGATTGCGATGGAGCTAAAGATAAGCACTGCGAAGATCAATGTTATTTTTCCTGTCTCCCGCATCTTATCTTTCGCATTTGAAGATTCTAATATTCTCATTTCCGAAATCGCCCAGCCAGCTCCGATGCATATTGAAGGAATTAGGAGCTGGTAGTAGTGAGGATAGAATTTCCATGGCAAGATTATCATAAGTGGAGCGGACAAGAAAAAGGCCAGCCATTCGAGCCAAGTTTTCCTATCCGAACGCATTCCAATGATAAAACCTGCGAAACTCGCAAGAATAAGAGGCAAAATTGTCCAGGCGCTTTTGATAAAAAGTACATGGAAATTTTTGTACACGAATATAATTTTTCTCGCTGTAGAAATTTGTTCCGAGTCGACTCCAATGTAATAGAAAGGGTATTTGAAATTCATGTATGCGAAATCATTGAGGCCGCCGACGTAGAAAAAGTATATGAAAAGCGGCAACCAGCAGCAGAGGACTCCGGCAAGGGATATGAACAGTCCAGTAAGAGTTCTCGCACGTGGCTTTTCCCCCGAAACGAGACCCGGAATGAACATCATCAGGAGTGGAACTATGGCAAATTGCTTATATATGCTGGCGATGCCGTAGGAAATACCCGCAAGTAAAAAGAAACGTATCCGCAAGTATCGCAAGGAAAGTATCGTAAAGTAAAATCCCCAGGACAGGGCGGCGTTTATGAAAAGTTCTGAATTTGGCTGATTTGCTTGCGTAAGTATGTCTCCGGATACAAGCACCCATAGAGTCGCCGAAAGAAGTCCGACTCGTGTTGACCCGGAGCAGGCTTTTGCGGAAAAAAATATTCCAAACATAACGAAAGAGGCTCCTGCCACGTTCAGAAAGTATATTTGAAATTCCCCGAATCCGGCGATGAGTTGACCCAAAACGTAGGTCAGGAATATTCCGGGTGGTTTGGTGTCCCATACATCCTTATATAGGATTTTGCCATGAATGATTTCATTGGCTGCGACTGCGTATATCCCGATGTCCCTGTCTATAGGTTCGTGATAAGTTCGCAGACGCATGAGGGCAATAAGGGATAGCAGTCCCAGTAGCGTAGCGATTGCGTATAGATTTTTATTCTTTTTGAACATTTTCTTGAATTAATGAATTAAGGTATTATTGTTGGGTTAGTAATTCAAGTCTTGGCTGGCATCTGCGTGGAAGCAAAACGGATTTGATAAAAGAAAAAGTACGGATAAATTGAAGAAGCTCGAGACGAGTTTGCGCGTGTTTTTAACTAGAATTATTCTTTGGAGGAATGAAATGGGAAAGAAAATTGCCATACTGATGGGAAGTAAAAGCGATATGCCGCTTCTGCTAAGCGCTTTTGATACATTGAAGGATTTTGGGGTGGAATTTGAGGCTAGGATTCTTTCCGCTCATAGGACGCCGGAAGAGGCGGCAAGTTTCGCGAAGGGTGCTGAAAAAAAAGGGATAAAGGTTTTTATATGCGCGGCGGGGATGGCGGCTCATCTTGCTGGTGTGATAGCATCTTTCACAACGATTCCTGTGATAGGAATTCCCATCGCATCGGAGCCTTTTAATGGCATAGATTCTCTGCTTTCAATGGTGCAAATGCCTCCAGGGATTCCTGTTGCTGTTGTAAGCGCAGGAAAAGCCGGAGCGCAGAATGCCGCTTTGATGGCAATATCAATTCTGGCATTGTCAGATCAGGACCTTTCTATTAAACTAAAGAACTACAGGGAAAAACAGAAAAACAAGGTTCTCTCTGCGGATAAAGAGCTTTCAATAGAACTGGAGAGTAAATGAACCCAAAATCGCGTATTTTATTTCTTGCGGTTTTAATTATTCTGTTTCAAGTAGTTGAGGGGCAGGATAATTCTTCCGTTGCTGCGGGTGTTCAGGTGAGCGATACTGTTTCATCCGCCGGACCTGACTTGGATAAGAAATTGAATGATGGACTTTCCGCAGGTAAGGTCTCAGATATAAAGCCAGAAGAGCCGTCTGTTTCGGACCAGCTATCCAAAAAGCTCTCCGAGATAATCTCAGAAATAGAAAAGTTCTGTCCCCAATTTATAGATAGGAAGCAGGAATTCTACTCCAATGGGATAAGAGGTTTTCTAGAGGAAGTAAGCCCAGAGCTTGATTATGTTCCCGATGAAAAGGATATCCCTAAAAGCAGTGAAGTGATAAGGCCTGAATTTCATAGACCTCTTATATTCTCATCGCATAAGATATTGTACATTAGGATTGATGGGTTTTCTGAAGAAAATTTTAAAAAGCTGAAGAGCGAGCTTTCTGACATATCAAGGCTTGCCAACCCTCCAGTAGGCGTCGCGATTGATCTTCGTTCATCGTCGGGAAACAATGGAATGGTATCTGCAGAATATGCATCTTTATTTTCTGATGATACTTCTGTTTCCTTTGTTAAAAATGAGGATAGGGGGATAATCAAACTTCCCCTGATGATACTAATAGGATCGAAGACATCCGGAGATGCGGAGATATTTGCAGCCCTCATAATGAAATCTGGCAAGGCCTTACTGGTCGGAGAGAAAAGCGTTGGAGCTCCGTTTGCCAGGTTCCCGATAAAATTGAATAACGGCGGAATCCTGTTGGTGCCGGATATTCCCACAGACCTCGCATGGCTCAGACCTTCTCCTCTTCAGCCATCTATAAACATCAGGGCGTATCCGCAAGTTGAATATTCAATGATAAGCGGGTCGATTGGATCCGAAGAATCAGATGAATGTATAAGGCGCGTATCGGATTTGCTGGTGTCTCTTGATGCAATACAAAAGGATAAAGAAAAGAAGAAATGACCGGCATAAAGTTTTTCTCACTGTCTGCAGATTCCACGCAGGTTTCAAACATTGCTGGGGAATGCGCTGCGTTGCTCAAAATAGATTCATGCGTAGGATTGATTCCAACTGAGACAGTGTATGGTCTTGTGTGTCGCTGGAACGATCAGAATGCTTACGAAAAAATATGGAAAATCAAGAAAAGACCGAAAGATAAGAAGTTTCAGATGCTTGCCCTTTCTGTCGCTGATGCGGAAAAATTTGGTTTTGTTCCGGACGTTAGGGCGAGAAATCTTCTTGACAGTTTCTCTCCCGGTCCTCTGACTGTAATATCGCGTTCTTCTTTTGGTGGTAGCATAGGTCTTCGTATTCCATCAAACGCCTTTTCCAGAGCTGTCCTGTCGGGAATCCGATGTCCACTTGCGGCGACGAGCGCAAATATTTCAGGAGCTAAAGATTTTTCTGGGTTTGGCCCCATATTAAGTTCTCTTGCTGGGACTCCTGATTTCGCCGTCGACGCCGGGCTTGTTGATGGATGCCCTTCAACGGTAGTTGATTTGAGCGGCAGTGAAATAAGAATACTTAGGCATGGCAAGATAAGCGAGAAAATGATACTAGAGGCTATTTCAAAATGAATTTTTCTTGTTCTGGAAACAGGAATAAGTTGGAAGAAGCTATAAGTAGGTCGGGCAGTTCTCTGCTGCGTTTGTCCGGAAGTGAAAGGTGGGCTCTGTTTCAGGATCCAGTTGAGATAATGAGGACTGAGAGCTTGGATGAAGTTGAATACGTGATTGATGCGGCTGAGAAAAAGACCAAGGAAGGATTGCATTGTTGTCTCATGGTTCCCTACGATTCTGCTCCGGCTTTTGATTCCGCTCTTAGGTCGTCGAGATCATATGAGATTCCGGCTGCATGGGCGGCATTATATAAAAAACCGGAACGATTAATTTCTTTTGACGATTTTCCGGATAGTGAAGATGTTGAGATCCGTGCTAAAAACGAGATAGCCAAAAGGGAATACTTTGATAGCATATCACGAATCAAATCTTTGATCAGGGATGGAGAGACGTATCAGGTCAACTTTACTTTCAGAATCAACGCGGCAGCTCCAAGAGCGGCGGAGAATTGTTTTTTGAACCTTTTTAAGTTTCATAGGCCAATATATGGGGCATTCGTAAATACCGGAGATTTGAAAATAATGTCTTTTTCTCCGGAGCTTTTCCTTATGAAAAAATCCAATATTCTCACTTCTTTCCCGATGAAGGGAACCGCCGCGAGAATGCCAGTATACGAGGAAGACCTGCGTGCGGCGCAAAAGTTATCCGCAGATTCCAAGAACAGGGCGGAAAATCTCATGATAACCGACATGGTGCGAAACGATCTTGGAAGAATTTCCCGCAATGGAACAGTGAAGACGGAGGCGCTTTTCAAGACGGTGACAACTCCGTCGGTACATCAGATGATAAGCATTGTGAATGGTACAATCAAAGGGAACACAGGGCTGATGGATATTTTTCGGGCGATGTTTCCTCCTGCTTCCATAACGGGAGCTCCAAAAGTCAGGACAATGAGCATAATAAAAGAAATTGAGAAAAGCCCAAGAGGGATTTATACTGGAACGATAGGACATATTTCTCCGAAGGGAGACTTTATTTTTAATGTGGCAATAAGGACCGCAGTAGTATCTGGAAAGAATCTAGTGGCCGGAATCGGAGGAGGAATTGTCGCTGACTCCATGCCGAAATCGGAATGGGATGAGGCCTTGTTGAAATCTTCTTTTTTGAAATGTGGTGGCAGTGGATTCCGCGTGTTCGAGACAATTCTCTTCAGGAGAAATGAAGGCTGGCTATGGCTGGAGGAACATCTTGACAGGCTGGAGAAGTCTCAAAAATATTTTCTGCGTCGTTTCGACAGAAAAAAAATAAATTCGACATTGTTGAAAGTTTCTCCTAAGTTTCCTTCTGTTGCCAGAGTGAAAATATCTCTTTCAAGCGATGGGACTCCGGACGTAGAGTTCAGGGAAATTGTAAAAAATGGATGGAGAGCAAAAAAAATAAATGCGCTCTTTTCAAAGATCAGGACTTCATCTAAAAATATTTTTTTATATCACAAGACAAGCGAAAGGAAGCTGTATGATGAAGAATTAAAAAAAGCGCAAACTGTTGGTTATGATGAAGTTATATTTGCCAACGAAAAGGGGGAAATTACTGAAGGCGCGATAACGAACATATTTGCGAAGATAAATGGCGGATGGATCACTCCACCGGTTGGATGCGGGCTTTTGCCTGGAATCTGGCGCTCAAAAATGATTGCCAAGCTTTCCGCGAAAGAGCAAGTAATTGGCATTGAAGAGTTTATGTCTTGCGAAAAAATAATGATTGGGAATTCTGTTCGAGATTTTGTCTTCGCCAAAATTATAAAATAGATTTTTTTTTGGTTTTTTTTGCATTTTATCTTTGACAATTTTTTTTTTTCACGGATATTTAAACAATTAGTTGTGTGTGCCAAACAAAGTCCACAATCAACCGGAGGTGGGAAAATGGCTACGAAGAAGAAGAAAGCAGTGAAGAAAGTGGCAAAGAAAGCTCCAGCCAAGAAAAAGGTTGCGAAGAAGAAGAAGAAGTAAATCGCGTTCAAGTAACGTGAATGACGAGCCCCGCGCAAGGCGGGGTTTGTTTTTTTGTTTAGTCATTTTTTTATCCCTAATGAGATCCGCATTTTGATTTATTGATGATATCGCCATCTGTTCCCTCAAGTGAATTCGTTCGTTTTTTATTTTGCTTTGTGGATTGGGAAAGAAGCTTGTTGCAGATTTTACTACGGTTCAAGTCTGAGCATACTGTCAGGATTTTTTTAATTTCCGTTTGAAATTTTGTTTCGTAAGTTTAGCTTACGAACTAGTTAAAGCATTTTTCGTTTCGTAATAAAACATCTGATGGAGGGTGAGTATCATGCAAAATAGAATTTCCAAGATGAAGGATTTTCTTTTATCTCAGAAGCAGGCATCGGTTTCTGATTTGAAGAAGCTTCTTTGTGTGAGCGAAGTTACGATACGCAAGATGCTTTCCAATTTGGAAAAGGAGGGTTTTCTTCTACGCAGGTATGGTGGCGCGATCATCGCCGAGAATCCAAAGCAGATGCGCAGTATACTTTCAAGGATGGATGTCGCAACGAAAGAAAAGAGGGCGATAGCTAGGGTATGTTCGAACATGGTGAATGACGGTGAAAATATTCTCTTGGATGCCGGGTCTACGACTTTGGCGATAGCAAGGCAGTTGCGTAACCGCAAGATAAGGATCATTACCAATAGTCTTCCGATAGCGGAGGAATTGTGTGATTCGACTTCGAATGACAACGTTGAAATACTTGGTGGGTCTCTAAGGAAAAATAGCGCATCTGTCATAGGGCCGCAGGCCTGCAGGGCGTTGGAAAAAATTCGAGTGGACAAGTCCTTCATAGGGTGTTCGGGGTTTGATCACAAACTTGGTTTTTCCTGTGAAAATGCAATAGAGGCTGAGACGAAGAGGATGATGCTCAGGTGTGCGGCAAAGAAGATTATCGTGTGTGATCACAGTAAATTTGATCGTCCGGCGTTCGTGAATTTCGCCGGTCCGGATGAAATTGATGTGGTGGTGTCAGACCAGAGGCCTGACGCTGACACCTTGAGATTGTTTAGAAAGCATGGAAATGAAATGATAGTTGCGAAATAATTTGAAAATAAAATAAAAAAAAGGAGAAATAGAAATGTCTGTTCCATTCAAGATTGATCTCAAATCGAAGACTGCTGTGGTAACCGGAGGCGGGGGAATACTTTGTGGAGCGATGGCCGAGGCTCTTGCTGAGTGTGGTGCGAAAGTCGCGATTCTCGATCTCAAGCTGGAATTTGCGGAGAAAGTGGCTGCTGGCATATGTGCCAAAGGCGGGAAGGCTATTGGGGTTGACGCCAACGTATTAGACGCGGAGAGTCTCAAGCGGGCAGAAAAGAAAGTATGCGAGGCATTTGGTCCTTGCGATATTCTTCTCAATGGTGCTGGCGGCAATCATCCCAAGGGGACAACGTCAAATGAGTTTTTGACGCCAGAAGACATGAAGAAGATAGGCAGCAAGGATTTTGTCAGTTTCTTTGACTTGGATCCGGAGGGAGTGAAATTTGTTTTCAATCTCAATTTTCTAGGAACGCTCCTCCCTACACAGGTTTTTGCCGCCAAGATGGCGGAGAGAAAAAGCGGAGTCATAATAAATGTTTCATCCATGAACGCATTTTGTCCTCTTACGAAGATTCCCGCATACAGCGGAGCCAAGGCGGCAGTCAGCAACTTCACTCAATGGCTGGCGGTTCACTTCTCAAAGATGAATGTAAGGGTCAATGCGATCGCTCCGGGATTCTTTATCACAAAACAAAATGAAGCTCTTCTTAAAAAACCTGACGGCAGTTTCTCCGACAGAGCCAAGAAAATTTTGAATATGACTCCTATGGGGCGTTTTGGAGAACCCAGTGAATTGATAGGAGCCCTTCTATGGCTTGCTGATGACAAAGCCTCTGGATTTGTGAGTGGGGTTGTTGTTCCTGTTGACGGGGCTTTTTCCGCTTATTCCGGTGTTTGAAAAATATGCGTTCTTGGGGATAATTTTCCAAAAATGAAATTTGTTGTTGACGAAAAAATACCATTCCTAAAGGGTGTCCTCGAAACGGCTGGGGCGGAGGTCCTTTACCTGTCTGGTGCGAAAATCTGCAGGAGAGATCTGATTGATGCTGATGGTATTATTGTCAGGACACGAACGAACTGTGGAGAATCTATCCTGGAAGGTACAAAGGTGAAATTCATTGCTACGGCGACGATAGGATTCGATCATATTGACACTGAATATTGTGATAGTAAGGGAATTTATTGGACAAATGCTCCGGGATGCAATTCTTCTTCGGTGGCGCAGTACATCTGTTCAGCTCTTCTGAACTGGTCTGACAGCAGAGGAGTTGATATCAATGGAGCTGCTATAGGTATTATTGGTGTCGGCAATGTTGGATCAAAGGTTGCGAAAGTCGCAGACGCTCTCGGGATGAAGGTTTTGCTTAATGATCCGCCTAGACAAAGGAAGGAAGGGGGGGATTTTGTTTCCATCGAAAAAATATTGCATGATGCGGACGTAATAACCCTACATGTGCCTTTGCAGGATGAAGGAACTGACAAGACGTATCATATGGCGGACGATAATTTTTTTCGCGAAATTCGCAGGAAAGCTCTGTTTGTAAACAGTTCTAGGGGAGAGGTTGTTGACAGTTCAGCTCTGAAGAGGGCCATAAAGGATGGAATTATTCGCGACGCGATTATTGATGTATGGGAGGATGAGCCCGATATTGACCGGGAGCTTCTTGCCTTGGCGAAATTCGCAACTCCGCACATAGCTGGATATTCTACGGATGGAAAGGCGAACGGGACAGCGATGAGTGTTCGTGCGGCGAGTAAGTTTTTCAAACTTGGTCTTGATGGATGGTTTCCTGAAGGGGTTCCTCTTCCCTCACAAACGAAGATTGATGTTAGTGATACAGAGTCATGGGCTTCCATACTGAAAGCTGTTAATTTTTCCTATGATATCAAACGTGACGACAAGTCTCTGAGGAGTTCTCCGTCCGACTTCGAAAAATTGCGCGGTTCATATCCGCTTCGGCGAGAGTTTCCATCATTCTCAGTTGTTTCTGATAGCGAAGATGATAGAGTTAGGAAAATTTTTAATAAATTAGGATTTATACTGAATTGCGTTCAAAGAGATAGTAAACCCCGCTAGGCGGGGTAAAGATTGCGAAATATTCAGATGCGGAACTGGGATGCGGAATTCTGCCGCTACTAAAAGTAACGGCGGGATTTCGCGACACAGAAGCTGCGCTGAATAGACGCAACCGCTTAGCGGCAAGGTTCTTTTGAGTTTGTTTTGATAAATCGCTCTCGGACGATATCTATATCGCCCTTCAATCAATTTACCAAAACATCCCTCAAAGTATCTCTTGTCCTTCCTAACTCTTTGAATGCAACTCAGTATTAGAATCAAAACCAAATCAAATAAATAAGGAGATGATGATGAAGAAGAAGGCGGACATTGGTCTTGTCGGATTGGCTGTCATGGGTGAGAATCTCGTTCTCAACATGGAAAGCAAGGGATTCACTGTAGCGGTTTTTAACAGGACGACCAGCAAGGTGAGCGACTTTGTTAACGGCAGAGGCAAAGGAAAGAAGATTATTGGAACTATGACAGTGCAAGATTTTTGTGCCAGCCTGGAAAAGCCAAGAAAAGTGATGATAATGGTGAAGGCTGGTAAGCCGGTTGATGATACTATCGCAACGGTGATGCCCTTCCTGGAAAAGGGCGATATCGTGATAGACGGAGGCAACAGTCATTTCCCTGACACCATAAGAAGAACAAAGGAACTCGCCGGGAAGGGAATTCTATTTATTGGAACTGGAGTTTCTGGTGGAGAGGAAGGAGCATTGAAGGGACCTTCGATAATGCCTGGTGGAAATCCCGACGCATGGAAACATGTGAAACCAATATTTCAGGCGATATCTGCTAAAGTTTCGGATGGAAGCCCGTGCTGTGAATGGGTTGGAGATGACGGGGCCGGACATTATGTCAAGATGGTTCACAACGGCATTGAGTACGGCGACATGCAGATGATATGTGAAGCGTATTTCCTGCTGAAGAATGTTCTTTCAATGGAAGCTCAAGAGTTGCATAAGGTCTTTACCGAATGGAACGATGGAGAATTGGACAGCTATCTTATAGAGATAACTCGGGATATTTTTGCCAGGAAAGATCCTGAAACCGGAAAGGCGATGGTTGATGTTATTCTTGACACTGCCGGACAGAAAGGAACTGGAAAGTGGACAAGCCAGAGTGCTCTTGACCTCGGAGCTCCTTCTCCAACGATAGCTGAAGCTGTTTTTGCCAGATGCATATCGGCGATAAAGGAGGAAAGGGTTGCAGCATCGAAGATTCTTTCAGGCCCAGCGTCGAATTTCAAAGGAAACAGAGCTGAATTCGTTAACGACGTAAGGAAGGCTCTGTATGCTTCAAAGATATGTTCCTACGCTCAAGGATTTCAGTTGCTGAAGCTGGCCGCCGCGGAGCATAAGTGGAGCTTGAAATACGGCGAAATTGCTTTGATGTGGAGAGGCGGTTGCATTATAAGGGCCAAGTTCCTTGGCGACATCAAGGCGGCGTTTGACGCTGATCCTAAGTTGGCAAACCTGCTTCTCGCACCATTTTTCAGGAAGGCGATAGACGATTGTCAGGCTTCCTGGAGAAAGGTAATTGCAACCGCGGTTCAGTTGGGTGTGCCTACCCCGGCATTTTCGAGCGCTCTGTCCTATTATGATTCATACCGTTGCTCTACGCTTCCGGCGAATCTATTGCAGGCACAGAGGGATTTCTTTGGCGCCCATACTTATGAGAGGATTGACAAACCAAGGGGACAATTCTTCCATACCGACTGGTGTGAACTTGGTGGAACGACGACGTCGTCGACATACACTGCATAATAAGTCAGGATTTGTCTAAATCATAAACGGTGGGGCAATAAAATTGCTCCACCGTTTTTTTATATTTGTCATAAGGAATTTTCCTATCTGTTTTTGATTGTTTTTCACGGTTGATGTGGTATATTTCCCGATGTAAAAATTTTACATTAAAAGGAGGTCCTTTCCATGAAGCGTTTTTCTGCTATCCTTGTTCTGTTCCTAATATGTGTTGGTTCTTTCGGGGCTGATCGCCCGACATTGGCGGTGATGCCATTTATAATTGATCAGAGCTTGGAAATTCGCTTTGGTGACACGATAATACAGCCAACAGTTGTGGAGACGGCTTTTTCAGACCAGCTTATGCAGAATTTGGTTAAGTCCAGAAAGTTTGATGTTCTTGAGAGGGCGAATATAAGAAAGATAATGAATGAAAACAATCTTACCGAATCTGATTACGCGAAGCCGGGAGAGGCTGAGAGGATAGGGAAATTACTTGTCGCTGATTACCTTGTTGTGGGGTACATAGACAGAGTGGAGTATATGGCCGAGCGCAAGGTTATAGAAATTACTGGAGAAAACAGGATTGATATAACTGGCGTACTTAAGACGCACTTCAGGGTTGTGGAAACAAAATCGGGCAAGATAGTTTGCGCGCACAGCATCAACGAGAAATTGAAGAGTAAAGATATTCCTGCAATTGAGAGGAAGGAGCTTTCCTTTGGGGAGTTTCAGGACAGATTTTTTGAATCTGCCGCAGTTAAGGCGTCGAATTATGTTCTGGAAGGAATTTATCCGGTAAAAGTTGCTTCTGCGACGGGTGATGAGCTTGTGCTTAACAGAGGGGACGGATCCGGTATTGTAAAGGGAGAAAGATTTTATGTGTACGAACTGGGAGACACGGTCAAGGATCCGGATACTGGCGAGGTTCTGGGGGCGGCGGAGTCTAAGATTGCGGAAATTGAAATAACAGATGTTCAACAGAAATTCTCAAAGGCCAAGATAATTACATCTACTGGCGTAATCGCGGAAGGAAGTATCTGCAGAAGATCTGAGAAGTCCGTAGAAAAGGAAGCCCCAAATTACCCAAGAGTATCTCCGGGCTGGTGAGTTTTCGTTCATATTACCGGCGTATTTCTCGCTTTTAGCGGAAAACTGTTTCCACTTTTTTTACAATTTTATCTTTTATGTGTAGTACGAAATCTTTTGATCTCTGTAGTATTTTTAAAAAAAATACGCTGTTTTCCCCGCTGATATTGATTATCTTGATTTTTACGTCTACAACTGTTTATGGAGATGGAGACATATCTTCGATAAGCGTCGAGGAATTGAATCTGGAAATAAGCATATTGGGTATATATATGCTTATAGCTTTGGGCTTTTCTTTCATCTGTTCGATTTCTGAATCGACTCTTTTGTGCATAACTCCGTCGTATGTTGAGGGGCAGAAGATAAAACGCCCCAAATACGCTAGTATGCTGAGGAAATTGAGATTTGATGAGGTGGACCGTTCCCTTGCCGCTATATTGACTCTAAATACCATAGCAAATACCATTGGAGCGATAATCGCAGGCAACAAGGCCGCAGAAGTTTTTGGAAGCGCATGGATTGGAGTATTTTCAGGTATCATGACAATTCTGATACTTTTCTTTTCGGAGATAGCGCCAAAGACCATAGGGGCGATATACTGGAAAAAACTGGCTTGGTTTGTGGCTGTATATGTTCGGATACTGATATTTTTGCTTTATCCAGTGGTTTGGATTTCCGAGAAGTTCACAAAATTTATTTCACAGGGCAAAAAAGCTCACTCATTTAACCGAGATGAAATTGTGGCGATGACGAGAATTGGTAAACAGTCCGGGCACGTAAATGAAATTGAATACACCATATTGGGGAATCTTTTTAAGCTAGATCTGATGAGGGCCAGAGATATCATGAAGCATCGTACCGCGGTCTATGCGTTCCCCGAGGACATTACGATAGCGGAAGCCGCGGAGAAAGTGGACGAGAAGTCTTTTTCCAGGATTCCTATATACAGCGGTGGCATAGATCAGATAACGGGCTTTGTTCTAAAAACTGAAGTATTGTTAAAGAACATAAACCAAAAAGGCTCTGAAAAATTATCATCAATAAAGAGAGAAATATTGATGGTGCCGGATACGATTTCCTTAATCGACATTATGAAAGAATTGCTCGACGAGGGGCAACATATATTCGTTGCTCTTGATGAACACGGCGGGACAAGCGGTATTGTGACGATGGAGGACATTCTTGAAGTTTTGGCCGACATGGATATTCTTGACGAGAAGGACAGCGTGAAATAGGGACGAGAGGATCTATCAGGAATATCTTTGGTTTGGGACCAATTAGTGAAGAATCATTCCAATGTCTTGAAGAATTTCTCGAGAGGGTAAACTTCTTTTATTGCGTCCACATTGCATCCGCTCATATATAATCCGTTTTCAGTATCTCCGCGCCAAGTTGCGAGCAGGGCTTTGGCTATGCAAAAAGGGACCTTGCCTGGATTGCATGTCCTAAGACACCGGTACGGGCAAGTAAATTTTTCGCGGTTCCCGGATATAACTCTTTCAACTAAGGGGGTCTTCAAGACTCTCACTGGGAGCCCAACCGGACTTTTAATAACCGTTACGTCTTTGGATGAAGCCTTTACGTAGACTTCCTTGGATTTTCGGTCTATACCAGCCTCTTCTGATGCTATGAAATGCGTTCCTACCTGGACTCCATCATATCCGATTGATATCATCCTTTCTATGTCAGCTCTTGAGGCTACCATTTCCGCGGCTATCACTGGTTTATCCGCGCAATCCATATCTTTTAGCACCTGTTTTACTTCATGGAGGAGCTTATCTATAGAACATGATTGAGGGTCACTTATTTGTTCCATACTGAAACCGAGATGTCCGCCATTCATAGGACCTTCCACTATTACAGCGTCAGGCTTTCTGGCATATCTTCTTGCCCATGCCGATAGAAGGACTTGGAGAGCTCTGCCTCCCGATACTACAGGGATTATGGCTACATTTGAAGTTCCGACATACTCTGGCAGGGGAATCGGGAGACCGGCTCCCGAAATTATAAAATCTGCTCCGCTTCTTACACTTTCTTCAACGAGTTCGCGGTAATTGGAAAGGGCAACCATTATGTTTACGCCGATAGGACCTTTTACGCAGAGTTGCCTGGCCTTTGCAATTTCTTCTCTAAGTACGCGATTGGATTCGTTTATAAAGTCTGTTTTTGATTTTTCGATGTCGCCGAGGCCTACGCTTGCGATGGTGCCATATCCTCCAAGCTTGGCTGTTGTGGCGGCGAGGAGGGCTCCTCCAACTCTTACCCCCATGCCGGCCTGGATCACAGGGAAACGGCTCTCAAGGTCTCTTATTTTCAAACTTGGCAACTTCAATTTTCAGATCTCTTTGTGAATGTTCTTAAAGGGGTTAAGATGGCATTGGAGCAGATTTTTGCAAACGGAGACTTTCCTAATATTTGCAAAAATAAGGCTAAGTAATGGTTTTTGGCGGCTCTCATTCGAGACTGATTTTCTCAAATGATTCCAAATCTCCTCCCAAAAATCTTCTCGCTTGGGCGTAAAAATTCCCGGGCATATCTGTGACGAAGAATCTTTCGGAACCTTTCTGTCCTGAGCCGGCTTCAATTCCGAGTTCTGATATTTTTGAAGTTGCGAATTTCGCGCATGACTCCGCGCTATCTATTATGGACACACTTTGAGGCAGCTGTTTTTTCAGAGTCTTTTTTATTAGAGGATAGTGGGTGCAGGCAAGAAGAAGAATATCCGGGGGATTTTTACTTATTCCACCCAGGTAAAGCTGGACAGCGGCTTCGGCAATCGGCTCATCCTGAAGTCCCTCTTCGACTATTGGAACTAGCAGTGGAGCTGCCACGCTTTTCACTATTATTGCAGGATTTAGTGAATGCATGCCTCGCCTGTAGGCATCGCTTGATATTGTGGCGCGTGTGCCTATAATCATTACCAAATTCGGTTTTCGTTCAACGCAAGAATTAATCCCAGCCTCCAAAACCCCGATTAGTGGGATGTTTGGAAATCTGTCTTTAAGCGCCTGCATCGCCACGGCGGACACGGTATTACAAGCCGCAATTATGGCTTTTACTCCTCTTTCTATCAGAAATTCCGCGTCCTGAATTGCGAATTTCGCGATGTTTTCAGGTGATTTGTCTCCGTAGGGGACTCTTGCGGTATCCCCGAGGTATATTATGTTTTCGTTGGGCAATGATTTCCTAAGAGAGGCTACTACGGTCAATCCTCCGAGTCCTGAATCAAATATCCCGATTGGTCTGTTGTCTTTTTTCATAGTCTTTTATTCTCCGGTTTGTTTCTTCTATTTGTTCTTTTATGCTTTCCAATATTCCCACTCTTCTTGGATCTAACTTCCTTACGGAATGTTCTTCGTGAAGGCCTTTTTCGACTTTAGCCACGAAACTTTCTATCGCCTTATCGCTCAAATGTTCAGGTTTCTCCGACCATTTTTTTAAGAATTCTTGTTCTGGGGAATTCTTTCTGTCGATAGTGCTGCGAATAGGTTTTCCGTGCGTATAGAACTGGTATCCTTTTAATGCGAGAATAATATTTTCGTAATCAAAATCAGCATTGCTTGGCTTTCTAAGTCTTATGAATTTGAATTCCATAACTTCCGAAGCTTCGCTTTCGTTCTCATCTATTTTCCGAAAATGGTGCTTTCTGTCTGAAAAATTGAGGCTCTGTCTGCCGTTAGTATCCAATTCGTTGTTGAAAATTCTTTTTTCACGAAGGATTCCGTTCTTGTCCTCCGAAATGTCTCCGCCCAACATGAGAAGGCATGCTAGATCTTCAGGCTGGTGGTTTTTATCGGTTATGTTGCTATGGTTTTCGCTTCTAAGTTCCATTGATATGTGCAGGCTGTGAGGAGGGATTTCATTTAAGAATTTTACCGCCTCATTTATCAATCTTGAAAGTGCCCATGGACAGTCAAATATAGGTCTGGAAAGGTCTCCGACGATTTGGTAGCGTCCAAAGGCATATTCGAAAAAACCTCTCTGTCGTTCCTGTCCTGGAAGTATTTGATGGTGAGAATCCACGTGGGCGCCATACCTCCAAGTCCGTCTATACAGATCGAAGTCCTTAAACCAGAAAAATCCATCGAAGAAAGGATCTTTTCCCGGAGATGAGTTTACTGCGTCGACGCCGAGATGGCTGAATTCAAGTTCTGCCCCGAGCGGAGTAGGAGTGGAGAACCACATCTCATCCGTTTCAGCTATGATTTTTGACATGTTTTCCTGGAAATATATTCGGTCGGAAACTTTTATTGAGGCTCCGATATAGTCCAAGTAAGATCTGGAAGGATCAAATTTGTCAAGATTATCCCTGACAATCATGCTTTCCACATTTTTTGAATGTCGGTTGTAATATATGAAAGCCATGAGAACGGCGAGGCCGTGCCTGAAATAATGTTCTGATAGTCTGACATCGTCTGGGAAATCGGATCTTACATGATCAACGAGCTGATTCATTATCACATGCTTGCATAAGAGCCTGATATAGTTGTCCGCGTAGGGAAGTATGTTTTTGTCGTCGGCTATTTTGGAAAGATCCGGGGGGACGATTTCCTTAAGCGCCTGCGCCGCTATGTAATTGCATATGTAGTTTCCTTCAAATTGGGAGCGTATTATTTCGTCGGCGGCGGATCCTGCAAGTTCGTGGCATATTCGCCTGTCGGAACAGTTTCCGTCCTTGTGCATCTGCAGGAAAAGTTCGTCTATTTTTTTTTCTAGGAAGAAGCCGTATCTGTCTTCAAATTGGGTGTGTTTCCCGAAGGACTTTTCGAGCATATTTATGTTTCCGACGTATGCCATGCACCTTTGGCGTGCGTTGGCTGTCCTTGCTACGACGGTCTGTCTTTTGTAGAGTCTGCCTTCGTCCTCAAATTCGTCAAGAGTCTTTATTTCGTCTTTTGTAATCCCTTTAAGGATTTTTCCATGAGTGACGGCTCCGTGATATTTTACTATGAAGGGGAAGCTCCATTTGGGTTCTAGTCGCATGAAATTGTGCAGTTCAGCTTGCGTTGATTTTGGAATTCTTTTCAACAACATCTGTAGATTGCTGTCGACCATCAGAATTCCGTACACGAAAAGATCTATCTTTTCGCCTTTTGTAGCCTTGAAGGCTTGGGATATTATTTCCCTTGGCCGGTTTTGCCGGCTGGCGTTATCGCGCGGCGCTTTTGTTTTTGTAAGAGGCATGTCACGATCAGAGTTCGATTAACACCGCAATTTCATCGCAATTATTTTTTTTTCTGCATTTTGCGCAGTCGGACCATATTTTTTCTGGGAACATATCTTTGGAAACAACTCTAAAACCGAGTCTTTCAAAAAGTTTTGGTCTGTATGTTAGGGCGAAAATTCTTTTGGCCGCATTTTTTTTCAGTGTTCTGAAACAGGCTTTTACCAATTTGCTTCCAAGACCCTTTCCGTTATGTTCCTGGAGTACCGCGAGAGATCTTATTTCAAAAAGTCCCTTTCCGAAGTCTCTCGATGCGCAGCATCCCAATAGCTTTCCGGCCAATTCCGCGACTTTGAAAGATGCTATATGTTTTTCTATTTCCTCTCCGCTCCTCGGGAGCAGGAGATTTTTTTTAGCATAATTAAGTAATATTTTCTCTATTTCTGCAACGTCTTTTTTTTTGGCGGCGCGGATGCTATAGGAGTACTTTATCTTTCCCTTTTTTTTTGGGGTCATTCGCTGAAGAAACCTATTTTACGATACTTGGCGTATCTTTTTTCTATGAGCTTGTCTACGGGCATTGATGATAATTCCTTGAGGTTCTTTTTTATGTATTCCTTCAGCAATGCGGCGGTTGCATCCCAATCACGATGAGCTCCTCCGAGAGGCTCAGGTATGATTTCATCTATGATTCCCAGTTCGGATAAATCTTTCCCAGTAAGCTTTAGAGCTTCTGCCGCTCTTGCCGAATATGAGCGGTCTTTCCAGAGAATTGCCGCGCAACCCTCAGGGGTTATAACGGAATAATACGAGTTCTCAAAGAGGGCTACCTTGTCTCCGATTCCTATTCCGAGGGCTCCTCCGCTGCCTCCTTCTCCTATGACCACGACAACAATGGGGACGCTAAGTCCGAACATCTCCCTGAGATTTACCGCTATGGCTTCTCCGATGTGTCTTTCCTCAGATGCTATTCCGGGGAAAGCCCCTGGAGTATCTATTATGGATATTATAGGTTTCCCGGCTTTTTCTGCCAACTTCATTATTCTCAATGCTTTTCTATATCCTTCCGGATGCGGGCATCCGAAATTTCTATGTACATTTTCCTTTATATTTCTTCCTTTTTGAGTTCCGATGACGACCACTGGCTCCCCATCTAATTTCGCGAAGCCTCCCACAATTGCGGGATCCTCGGCGTAGCGTCTGTCTCCGTGAAGTTCTATAAAATCAGTGAATACTCTCGAGATATAGTCGAGCGTATACGGTCTTTCCGGATGTCTGGCGAGTTGAACTTTCTGCCAAGGGGAAAGAGATTGATATATGGTCTTCTTGGTTTCGTTCGCTTTTTGCCTGAGTTTTTCCAACTCCTTATCGACATCGAGATTGCTATTTTCTCCCAGCTTCTGTAATTCCTCTAATTTTGCTTCGAGTTCGTAGATGGGCTTTTCGAATTCAAGAATTGCAGGCATTTTAGTCCTCTATTATTACTTTTGTTCCTTGTGGCACTATTGCAAAAAGTTCATCAATGTCTTCATTTTTCATTCTTACGCATCCGTTGCTGGTAGCTTGTCCAACGGAATCAGGCTCCCATGTCCCGTGAATTCCGTAGCCTTTCAGATTCTTGCCGGCTGAGCCTACTGGTGTGAGAGCCATCCAGCGTGTTCCGAGTATATTGTCTGGGTTGCCGTAGGGGATTGATTTTCCGTCAGCGTACCATACGGGATCTTTTTGTTTCAGTGTTATTTCAAACTCTCCATCTGGAGTTCTATCCTGTTTGCCTATTCCCACGACATAAGACTTGAACAATCTGTCTCCATCCATCAGGCGGAGTGTCTTTCTTGTTTTTGAGACCATTATCTTCCAATCACCCTGGTAAATGCAAAGAGTTTTTCCCGGAAATATGGTGTGTTTGCCTGGATCTATTCTGTTTGATGTCTGTATTGCTTCTACTGTGGTGTTGAATTTGTTGGCTATTTTTATGAGAGAATCTCCCTTGTCTATGGTATAGAGTTTCTTTTCTTCGGAAGGGATGTCGCTTTTGAAGATTTCGATATTTATCTTGCCGATAATTTCCTCTATCTTCTCTTTGGCGGCGGAATCCTGCTTCTCGGCAGTATATAACTCGTATAGTACTTTTCTTGCTTCCATGAGATTTCCAGAAGAGATAAGGCTTTCTGCTGCTTGTATGCGAGCTCCCAGATCTCCGGGAATCTTTATGTCTGTTTTTTTTGGGACATCAAGTTTTGGAGAATCATCCACTTTCTTCTTTGGTTCTTCTTTTATAGGCTTCTTTGGGGTTTCCTCTATTTCCTTTTCAATTTTCTTTGGGACATTTTCTTTCTCCTCCTCGATTGAAGAAGAGTCCTTTCCTAGCTGGACAATGAAGTAGATTATGCCGACGGTTGTGGCTCCTACAACTAGTAGTATTATCCAGAAAAATGGTGTTTTCTTTTCCGCCTTGTATCCAGAGAACGGGGGCGTTTTTTGCCCAGTATATATCATATCATCCTTTTTAGGCATATTTTACCAAGACCTTTCTGCTTTTGTTAAGCGGGTAATATATTCTTGAAACTAAGAATGTCCAAGTTTATATGAGCCTGTGTCCGAAAAGGTATGAGAGGCAATTGTTTGGTGGTCTTGCGATTTTCGCGGTATTTGATTTTATTTTGATTGAAAAAGATGGGGAATAAAATAAATTCGGTATAACTAACGTTTATAGGTTAAACAGATAGGAGGTGGCTAGATGAAAAAGTTTTCCATTTTTTTAAGAAGCGTATCTTTGGTATTTCTTTTCCTCATTATTGGAATTATTTTATGCTCGGCGGAAGAACTGAAAAATCCGCTCGAAATGGTGCTTGCGGACAATGGAAAGAGTCTTGCTCCGGTCATTATTCCAAATGATGCTACGATGTTCACCCGACGCGCGGTAGATGATCTGGTGGACTACATAGGCAAGGTTGGCGGAGGGAAACCAAATATAATTGAAGGGATGCCAGATCCTGTTCCTGAGCATGCGATATGGGTGGGGTTCCAGACTAAACTGAAAGAATTATTCCCCGATACGGACTTTGACTTCAAGAATCCGGAGGAGATCCTTATAAAAACTGACGGCAGGAATCTTGTTATTGTCGGAAGGGACGTTTGGGATCCTGTTATAAATAAATCGAAAATAAGCAAAGAAGGTTTTCAATTCGGTAACCGCGATGTGGAGGGGTTTCAGTTTGAGTACGGCACGGTTAACGCTGTCTACAGTTTTCTTCAGAAAAATTTAGGTGTTCGTTGGCTATGGCCGGGAAAGGACGGAGAGGTGCTAGCAAAAAAAGATAGGATCGCGTTTAAACCTTTTGAGTTCCGTTATCATCCCAAGATTCGCCAGAGGCACAGCATATTTGCCCATCTAGCTCTTTTTAAGAATGGAGGGAAACCTGGCACTGACAGCGGAAACTGGGTGATGAGACAGCGTCTGCTGTTGGATTCGCTTTATGCTCCTGCCTCCGGGCATGGATTTGGAAATTGGTATGAGAGATTTTACAAGACCCATCCGGAGTACTTCGCTTTGCAGCCTAACGGCTCTAGGAGCGGTTCAGACAAGAATCCGAGTGGAGCGAAAATATGCGAGTCAAATCCTGCTGTATGGGATCAGTGGATCAAGGACGTAGAAGAAACAGTAAAAAAATATCCGCATAGGAAGGTATTCAATGCGGCAGCCAATGATGGATATACATACGGTCATTGTACTTGCGAAAAATGCAGATCTTGGGACAGCCCAGAGGCGGAGCTCAGAATATTCATATATGGTCCGGAACGCCCTAAGCTTCCAGCATTGTCCGACAGACAAGTCACTTTCGCGAATAATCTTGGACGTCTTCTGAAGGAGAGATTTCCTGGAAAGGATTACAAGGTGCTGATCCATGCATATGGATTTTCAAGACCGGCTCCGATAAAAGCTGTCCCAGCGGACAACGTAATAATATCTAATGTGGCCAACGTCTTTTCGGATCCTGATGTTTCGGACAAGAATTCTCTGATTGGAGCCAAAGCGATGGACTATTTCGATGAATGGGCAAAAAAGACCAAGAACCAGATATGGCGTCCAAACACTGGGGATCCGGCCCATTGGCGCACCGGAGGACCTCCAGACATAACAGGTGCCGGTAAAATTTTCAAAAGAATGGCTGAGAAAGATATTCTCGGGATATCGATAGACATGGTATGGTTTTACTGGGCCACCCAGGGACCTCAGTACTATCTGATGGCTCAGCTCGCGTGGAATCCCGATCAACAAATTGATGAGATTATGGACGACTACTATAAGTCTGGTTTTGGTCCTGCGGCGGAGGAAATAAGGCATTATTGGGAGAATTTGGAGAGCAAAAGAATTGAAATACAGAAAAAGAATGTGCCTTGGACTGAATCTTTCAATCCTGGATTTTTCAATGAGGCATACTCCATCCTTGACAAGGCGGCTGAAAAAGTTTCGATGTCGGGCAAGGAATATTCCTACAAAGTTTCATTTGTAAGGTCAGGCCTCGATTATCTCCGCTTGAACACCGAGAACCAAATTCTGGCGAGACAGATAATTAACTCAAAGACTGCCGATTCAGCGCTTAAAGACAAGATGCTTGCAAACTGGAAACAGATAGAGGAGATTTCGGAAAAATTCCCGAACTCTTTGAACAAGGGGCATGTAAGCAGGAACGCTTCGACTGGTCATTTGAGCTATATACATCCGGACGCCGATCACAAGGCTATGGAGACCGAGAGATTGAAAAAGCAAAAGAGGGAGGAGAGGAAGGCAAATTTTAGAAAACAGCAGCAGGAACAAGAACCCGATCTGGGGCTGGAGTGATTATATGAGTGTCCTTTTCGATAATTTTACTATTCTTTTTGTTGATTTTTGGCAAAAAAGGTTTGTCTTTTCTTTCATAGTATTGCATATTCTTACGGAACGAATGGGTGAGTTTTTTAACAGATATGCAAAGGATAAGGATAGGAGGGCAACATGAGAGTCGCTATGTTTTCTTTTGTGGCAAAGGGAGTCAAAGGGAGTTTTTTTATTCTTGTGAGTTTATTGTTGGTGTTGAATCTTTTCGCGGCGGCAAAAAAAGAAAAGCAAGGAGAAAAGGCAAAGGGTAAAAAAAATGAAAAAGCTGTAGTTGTTCCTGATGGCGGTGAGATAGTTTTTCCAAGAGAAGGTTCGATAGATTACAATGAAGGAACCTTTGAAATCTGGTTCAAGCTCGCCTATAACATAGAAGATCCTATGGTTGAGGATAAAAGTTTTCGCGTTCCAGTCAAATTCCTTTCCTTTCACAGAAAAAATGACGATAAGTATAGCAAGGAGAAAGATAAAAAAGGCCCACCATACAAATTGATTAACCATGTAGATAACGAAGAAGCTCCGACAATCACCATATACATTGAGCACAGGGAGGCTGGAGGAGGAGTTATTGTTTGCGCATCAAATCTAATTGACAGGAAGATTCTTGACAGGAAGGTTCCTCAGATTTATGCTGTGAAAGGGCTGACATTTAAAGCCGACGAATGGCACTTTATAGCATTGTCATGGAAGAAAGTTGGTGAACAGTATGAGTGCAATATGAGAATTGATGGAGAATCCTTGCCGACTATTACGGCGTCAGCATGCAATATATCCGATATGAGTCCGGAAGGTGCGATAATCAAGATCGGGTCAACTGAAGACTCTCTTTTCGCAGTGAACAGCTTCAGAATTTCCAAAACAGCAAGAACCGAAGAACAATTAAAGAACAGTTTTGAAAAAGGCCTCTCGGCAGACTCAGACACCTTGTTATTTCAAAACGGAGAGAGCTTGGCAAAACTTAAAAAAAGCGAAAAACTTACGGCGGATGTAGACAAAAAGGGGCAAATTTTCGGAGCCAACAAATTCATAGACGGCAAATTTGGTAAAGCTCTTCTTCTTCACGTGCCAGGCAAGAAATGACAATCTTGCCAGGAGCAGGAGTTTTGCAAAGTGAATTTACTTTCCTCTTAGAGTATTTTGTTGAAAATAAGCTTGCCATTTGGCTGAGAATGTCGCATATTGACCGTGGGGCAATCTTTTAAAAGGGAGACAAAGATGAAAAGGAATATGTTTTTTCTGATGGGGAAGGTTTTTAGACAGTGTCTTCTTGTTGTCGTCGGATTGATGTTGATGGTGGAGCTTTCTGCTGCCGCAAAAAAAGAAAACGAAAAGACGAAGACAAAAAAAATTGAAAAATCAGCGGTTGTTTCCGAAGACGGCGAGATAGTTTTTCCCGCCAAAGGTCTCATAGATTACAATCAGGGGACTTTTGAAATCTGGTTCAAGCTTACCTACAATCTGGAAGACCCTATGACGGAAGAAAAGAGTTTTCGCATAATTCCTATTCTTTCTTTCTATAAGAAGGAGGATGATTCTGTTTATAACAAGGAGAAAAACAGGAAGCCTGGACGTTACAATGTGATCAGTTGTTATGCGGACGAGGCAGAGGCTCCGACAATAAATTTGCTTATTGAGCACAGGCAGTCAGAAGGCGGATCCATCCTTTATGTATCGAATCTGATAGACAGAAAGACAAAGGGATTGGGCATAAAAGTTCCTAACGCCTATGTAGTGAAAGGACTTACGTTCAAAGCTGATGAATGGCATTTTATCGCCATATCATGGAAAAAAACAGAAAATGAACAATATGAATGTTCGATGAGCATTGATGGCGAAGCGCATCCGCCGATTACCGCGTCGGCATGTAAAATAGCTGACATGGATCTGTCTGACGTGTTGATTAGGATTGGTTCAATAGAAGATGCTTTATTCGCGGTAAACAGTTTTAGGATTTCCAAAATTGTAAGATCTGAAGAGCAGATAAAAAGCAGCTTCGAAAAAGGTCTTTCTGCGGATTCAGATACTTTGTTTTTTCAAAACGGTGAGAGTCTGGCGAAATTGAAAAAGGGCACTAGACTAGGCACTGAAGTTGACAAGAAGGGTGAAATTTTCGGAGCCAACAAATTCATAGACGGCAAATTTGGTAAAGCTCTTCTTCTGCACGTGCCAGGCAAGAAATGATGGAATTGTAAGGCAAATGAAGAAAAACATAATAATGATAATGAGCGACCAGCACAGTCCTTCTGTGCTGGGATGTTACGGAAATAAAGAAGTAAAGACTCCTAACATTGATAAGCTTGCTGAAAATGGTGTAATGTTCGAGAATGCCTACTGCAATAATCCGGTCTGTGTTCCATCGCGGATGTCCATGCTTACGGGGCTTCATTCGTCAAAAATAAATGTTTGGTGCAACGCTGACTGCCTCTCTCCGCATTTTGCCACTTGGCCATTGCTTCTCAGGCTCTCGGATTATGAGACCGTAATATGTGGGCGAAATCACATGATTTGGGGTGATAGGTTGAACGGATTCAGCAAAAGGCTTTGTGGAGATGAGAGCGAGAGCATACCACTAATATCGGCTGGGAAAACCCAACAGGGCGGGAAATCCCCTCAAGCGATTGATTCTCATCTCGGTTCAGTAGAGAAATCTGTACATTCAAACCATGATATCAACGTTACCAATCATGCTTTAGAATATTTGAAAAATCCACCCGGCAAACCTTTTGCGCTATATGTCGGTTTTTATCAGCCACATGCTCCATTCGTGGCGCTAAAAGAATATTACGACATGTATGCAGGCATGCCTTATAGATCATACAGGAATGAAAAATTTGAAGAGCCCCACGACAAAATGATAAAAAAACTGCAGCTGGACAGAGAAATTCCTGACGAAAAGTTGGCCTCTGCTGTTAGAGCCTATTATGGGATGGTTTCGCATATAGACAATCTAATAGGGAAGATAATCAGCCAAGTGGAATCATCCGGGCTTCTCGATAATACAGTAATAATTTATACTTCGGACCATGGAGACATGCTTGGCAGGCATCGTTTATGGCATAAGATGTGTTTTTATGAGGATTCTGTAAGAGTTCCACTGATTTTCTCCTTTGAGGGGTGCAAACGTGGAAAGACTGTTGACTCGAATGTTTCTCTTTTGGACTTGTTTCCGACCTTTCTTGAAATTGCCGAAAGTGAAGAAAAACCTGAATTAGATGGACAATCCATTCTGCCTTTGCTCAATATGGACGCAAAATCTCTTCCAAAAAATTCTGTAATTGCGGAGAGTATTGGAATAGAGCTTGGAAGGCCGGGCAGAATGTTAAAGAAAGACAATTTCAAACTTATATATTATCACAATGAGAAGCCTATACTTTTTGATTTATCGAAAGATCCTGACGAACATGAAAACCTAGCTGAAAGTCCCGCCCACAAAGATATTCTTGGAGAGATGATGGCAGAAATCATGCAATCTTGGGATGTTAATAAAATAAATAAGACCTTCGAAGAATGCCGCAAGCACAGCTGCTATCACAGCGCCGTTTCAAGGCTTTCAGCAGCTGAAAAAAAATCCTGACACGGAATATACTATTCAAGCATGATTATGATCAGGTGAACATAGGACGAACAATTCCGTCGTATTCATAACTGCGTCCACGCAAATGCTCGCAATCCGCCAAAATGCGCTCAAAGGTTTTTCTAGCCCAGTCTGGCAGTGTTTCCCAAGTGACATCGCATCCGCGATTATTGAGTTCTTTCGGATCGCTTTCAAGATCGAAGAAATCGAATTCCTGCGTCTGAGGATAGTAGTTGTACTTCAGGTTCGCCTGTCTTGCCATCAGACCGTGACCATAGATCCCGCTTTCCGATAACATCACGCGGTCTGCTGGCAAATCCTGTCCCTGCAGTGCGGGTTCCAGACTCATGGTGTCTGGGGCTGGCGCCCAATCTGGTTCAATCAAGACTCCGTTGTGATCTCGCAGTCCTGGCATGCTAAGGCTACAGCGTTCCAACACAGTAGGTTTAATATCGCAAAGCGAAGCGAGACCGCTGACACGGTGTCCCTTCTTTACTCCTGGACCGTTGAATATCAGGGGCACGCGGCTGGATGGTTCATGGAAATAACCTTTTTGCAAGAGGTGGTGATCTCCTAAGTAATCTCCATGGTCGGAGGTAAAAATAAATAATGTATTTTCGCGCAAACCCAGCTGCTCGAGTTTCTCTATGACCCTGCCAACTTGTGCGTCAACCGCTGAAACATCACCCATATAACGGGCACGAAATGCGGCGATGGAGGTATCGTCCAAAGCGCGCCAACCTCTTTTCCCTTCTAACAAAGGCTTAGCGAAAAATTTGAGTTCGGCCTCGGATTTGACTGGTGGCGGCAGATCCTCCGGTCGGTACATATCATTGTACGGAGGAGGAGGCTTGCACGGAGAATGTGGTTGTAGAACTGATATCCACATGAAAAACGGTTCGCTGGCGCTGTCGCGGCAGGCGCGAGTGGCGGCAATCCGATCGAGTTCCGCCAAAGCGTAGGTGGTGTACATTACTGGCGGGTAATCTTCCAGCTTTGTCTTAGCATCCCATACATGATTATAATGTCTGACAACCATATTGTCCCAGTCTCGGCCGGTAGCTCCCGGTTCAGGCATTTTCTTTTTGCCAAAGTCCTGGTTTTTATCGGACATGAATCGTCGAAGTTCCTCTGGCGTCATGACCTTGTGAAATCCTCCGTGGCGCTCTGGTGGGAAAAAATGTGTCTTCCCGACCTTTACCGTGTAGTAACCATTCTCCGCAAGGACTCCCGGCAATGTTTCCATGTTCTTCGGCCAGGACATACTGTTGTAATACACCCCGTGACGGCAGGCGGGCAGACCAGTCATGATCGAAGCTCTTGCCGGTACGCACATCGGATAAGGTGTATATGCATTGTCAAATATAGTACCTCCAGCGGCAAGCGCATCCAGATTTGGCGTTTTCACAGGGAAAACTCCCAAATGTCCAAGACAGTCATAACGGAACTGATCAGCAGTAAAAAGAATAACATTCTGTTTCATCATTACACCTTAAATTTTATTTTGCCTCTAACTTAAGACTTTATTCTTTAAAATACAAATATCGCGAATTTTCTCGATGAAATCCTTTCTTTGCAAACTTGGTTGGGAGAAATAAGCGGTTAATTTAAGGTCCCGTGTGGGCCCGATCATTGATTGCTACCAGCCTTCGGCTTGTAGAAAACCCCCAAAACTTTAGCTAGAGTGTTAATATCGGAACCGGGTACTTCGCGATAGAGTTCCCTGATCGAAACCCATTTCGCGGAAGCGTCCACGAAGAGAATATTCGCCCCGGAATTGAACTGGGTTGTTCTCTTGTGGTTGGTCCTGTAGTTTTCCAAGTTAGAGGAAGTTACCGGATCCATGGTTGATTGATCAATGACCCAGTCCTGAATTAATGCCTCGGAAGGATTGAAGCTCGACCATTTCCCGCCGTTATTCGGTACTTTCTTGTACCGATTCAAGATAAAATAGGTCGTGTGTCCGCCAGTAATTCCTGCGTTGTCGATGATTTTGCTCTTGTCCGCTCCCCAAGTTTTCGAAAGCGGAGCGGATGGACAGAAGAAGACCTGTCCTTCCGACTTCCATTTGTCTGAGTTGATATAGGGGTTGGTGTAAATCGGTTGGTCTTCGGGAGGGGTGGTGGCGAGATCGTCATTGTACCAGGATATCCTTGTTCGGTGTGGTCGGTTGCTGATGCTGTTGCCAGCCAGCCAACCATCGTTGTCTGCGGAATATCCAGTCATGAAAACGTGTACCTGTTTGAGGTTCGACATGCAAAGGATTTCCTTCGCTTTTTCCTTGGCGTTTTTAAGCGTTGGCAGTAGCAAGGCCGCCAAGATTGCGATTATGGCAATCACAACTAGGAGCTCAATTAAAGTAAAAAAAGATCTCCTAGCAAAGGCGTTTTCATTTTTTTTCCTGTTTTTTTCGATTCCTTGCACGTTTTGGTCCCCTTATTTTAGTCCAGATCCAGACCGGATCTGGAGATGTCACGCAACATCTTCTTCGACACGGGTGACGAAGGGTGTAATCCATTCATGCGATTAGTGCCCTTCTTGCCAGGAGTAAGACGTCTCAAGTTGATGGCTGATTCCGGGAAAGAGGATGCCATTTTAGTGAGATCGTCCCATTTCCCTAGAATTGTCTTTTCGAGTTCCTTGTCCTTCAACTTGCTTTCTTCGTATTTTTTCATCAGGGATCTTATTTCGACAATTGATTTTGCGAAGCGGAATCCGCAGTTCGTGAATTCAACTCGGGCTGCGTATTTCGGAACTGCCGCAGCAAGTTTCTGCGCTTCGGCCAGATGCCCTTCAGCTTTTGCAATCACCTCGGCGTTGAAATACTGATCTACGTTGATGACCCGGAATCTCGATTCGACGCTGTCCACTAGGCGCTGGCGTGTATCTTCCATTAGCTTCCAGTATTTTTTCATTTCCGGGGCAGCAGGTCCGTAGCAACGAGCGAAATAGTCCTCAAGGATGGCATTTCCGTCGGCCTTTGGATCCCAGGCAAGCTGGGCTATCAGATAATAATACGGGGCGAGTGGCGCCCAGTGCTCAAACAAAGTATCGAAGAAGATGGCGGAGGCTCCGCGGTCGGCTACGAAACGAAAATCCTCCATCGCCTGCTTGAAAGGAACATCCGGCAATGCCCATTGCAATCCTGCTTGGTTGCCGAGGTTGGGGCGCCAAGCGATATTCTTGGATATGCCAGCCCAGTCGGCAAACTCCTTCATGCCTTCTTTCCTATCTTTCGGATGGCGCATGTGAAAGTTGGTAACACTTATGATCATGACGTTGTCCCTAGGTCGCGTTTGCAC
>CAZXAC010000002.1:0-33592 GCA_964638335.1 uncultured Lentisphaera sp.
CATTGCGTTGGCGAAATCCACTACGACCTTGAGTTTTCGGTTAAGTTTAGCGAATTTTCTCAAATGTTCCCCATATTCCTTGGATATGTCGTATTTGGATATGCATCCTTTTTTTGTTGGTTTTTTCCATTTTTCTTCAATGACTAATTTTTGTATATCCGCTATCCCAGTAGCGCCGCTTATCGGTATGGCTTCTTTGCGGCAAAGTTTAAAACCGTTCCATTCCGCTGGGTTGTGAGATGCTGTTATTATTATGCTCCCTTCTGCTCCCAGTCTGCCATTCGCGAAGTATGACATTGGTGTGGAGCACATGCCCAGATCTATTACGTCGGCGCCTTGTTCTATGATTCCCTTTGCAAGAGCGTCAAATATTGGTTTTGAATGTGGACGCATATCGCGGCCAACGACAATTTTTTTCGCTCCTAGGAAGTCGGTGAAAGCTCTTCCTATCTTTTCCGCTGTCGACTCATTGAGCTGATCCGGATATATTCCTCTGATGTCATAGGCCTTGAAAATACCGCTCATCGCGAGTTCTCCTGTTTTTATAGGATAAAAAATTAAAAAATAGTTGTGGAATTAAGTTAGGCGCGTGGCATGATTTTGCAAACTGGTCGCGATGCCGCACGTCAGCCGTTTGTCTGCTCAGTCCCTTCGCTTGCGGTCCCATCTTCCGCCTTTACTTCGATGACTTTTACGACGCCGGTGATTTTGTCGTCCGAATTAAGGCGCATAATCCTGACTCCCTTTGTTGCCCTGCCTACCAGTCTGATTTCAGAAACTGGAACTCTGACGGTTTGTCCTTTTTCGGTCATGACGAGTATTTCGTCATTTTCTGCTACTTGCAGCGCTGCTATGACGGATTCGCCGTCACGAAGTTTCATGTTTGTGACGCCTTTCGCTCCGCGGCGGGTTTTTCTATATGTGCTGAAGAAGCTTCTCTTGCCCATTCCTCCACTGCTGAGTACCAGTATTTGTGGGCCACCTTTTTCTGCGGCTTCCTCGTCGGTTTCGGTTTCTTCACTGCTGTCGACCGCTTCCATGCTGATTACGTAATCATCCTTCAATTTGAATTTCATACCTGTTACGCCGGTGGCGGCTCTGCCCATGGATCTCACATCTTGTTCGTTGAATCTGCAAGCCATTCCCTTTGCGGTGGAGAGGATTATATCTTCAAAACCGTTTGTTATAGCGACCCCTATTAGGTCGTCTGTTTCTTCGATATTCAGTGCTCTTATACCGGTTTTTCTCAGATTTTTGAATGCTGACAGGACGGTTTTCTTTATGACGCCGTCCTTTGTCGCCATTACGACATACATATCTTCGCGTTCCAGATCTTTTTCGCTTACCGTGATCATTGCCTTGATGAGTTCGCCAGGTTCCACCTTGATGAGGTTGATTATTGCCTTGCCCTTTCCGGTTCTTTGTCCTTCCGGTATTTCGTAGACGTATAGCCAGTACATGGTTCCCTTGTCTGAGAAGAAGAAGATTATGTCATGGCTGTCAGCGTTGAAAAGGTGTTCGACGTAGTCATCGTCTTTTGTTTCCATTGCTCTTATGCCTTTGCCGCCTTTGTGTTGTACGTCAAATTCCTCGATATTCACTCTCTTTATGTATCCGCTTTTAGATACTGTTATCAGGCATGAATGGCGTTGTATCAGGTCGGCTATCTGGAAGTCCGTGCTTGCGTGAGTTATTTCTGTCCGTCTTGGATTCCCGTATTTTTGTTTTATCTGTTCGAGTTCCGATTTTATCAGATCTATTCTGAGTTGTTTATCGGCGAGGAGAGCTTTTAATTCGGCGATTCTCTTCATGAGTTCTTCGAATTCGGCGCGCAGCTCTTCAATTTCGAGACCTGTGAGCTGGTGCAGGCGCATGTCGAGTATTGCGTCGGCCTGTATTTTGCTAAGATTATATTTCCCGATCAGTGAGATCGAAGCGTCTTCCTTATTCTTAGATTCTCTTATTATTCTCACGACATCGTCTATATTTGTGACGGCGATCAACAGTCCTTCCAGGATGTGGGCTCTGGCTTCGGCCTTGTCGAGTTCGAATTTCGCTCTTCTAGTGACAACTTCGAGGCGATGTTCTACGTATGCTTGAAGTATTTCTTTCAGGTTCATCATCTTTGGGCGTTTTTGATCCACGAGCATCATTCCCGCTCCGAAGACTGTTTCCAGCGCGGTATGCGCGAATAGCTGGTTCAATACTACGTCCGGGATGAATCCTCTCTTTATTTCTACGACTATCCTTATTCCGGCTCTCTTACTGCTTTCGTCTCTTACGGCGGATATTCCGGTTATCTTTTTTTCGTTTACCAGATCTGCGATTTTCGCGATAAGATTTTCTTTATTGACCGCGTATGGAATCTCAGTGAATATTATCTGTTCCCTGTTTTCATTTTTTGCGATTATTTCGTATTTGGACCTGATCTTTATGCTTCCTCTGCCGGTCTCGTATAGATTTTTTATTTCTCCGATTCCGCAGATCTGCGCCCCGGTGGGGAAATCGGGTCCGGGAATAAAATGCATAAGTTCAGTTATTGAGATGTCGGGATTTTTCAAAAGCGCAACAGTGGCGTCAATGACTTCGGAGAGATTATGAGGGGGTATATTCGTTGCCATGCCGACGCCGATTCCGGTGGATCCGTTTACAAGCACATTTGGGAAGGCCGCTGGTAAGACTTCCGGTTCAACGGTCGATTCGTCGAAAGTGGGAAGCATCCCAACCGTGTTCTTGTCTATGTCCGCGAGAAGTTCTTCGGCCAGTCTTTCGAGACGACATTCGGTATAACGATATGCCGCCGGAGGGTCGCCGTCTATACTACCGAAGTTGCCTTGTCCGTCTATCAACGGTTCGCGCATTGAAAAGTCCTGAGCCATTCTGACCAGTGTGTCGTATACCGAAGCATCTCCGTGGGGGTGGTAGTTACCGATCACTTCACCGACCACTTTTGCGCTCTTTGTGTATGCGTGTCCTTTGCCGAGACCGAGCTTTTGCATGGCGTAGAGAATTCTTCTGTTTGCCGGCTTAAGTCCGTCGCGGACATCCGGTATTGCGCGGCCTATGTTGACGCTGAGAGAATACTGCAGATAAGCAGTATGCATAATATCTTCAATATTAACGGGATAGTCGTTTCTGTTTATGTCGCTCATATTTTAATTTCCATATTGTTTGAGTGTTAAAAAATTAAAGAATTTGAATATAACATTTCAAGCGGATTTAACAACACGAAAAACGGGAAAAAATGAAGTTCCGGACTTGTGGTGGACTTGGATTTTAAGAACTGGAAATCATATGAGCCGAGAGTCTCAATCTTTTGGATCGAAAAATGTGATTTTCAGGAGAACACAACCGTTCTGCCTTGGAATACTATGATTCTGTTTTCCAGTTGGGCTTTCAGCGCCCTTGCCAGGACTATGCGTTCGATGTCTTTGCCTATCTGCTTCAATTCTTCGGGGTCGTTTTCGTGGTTGACTCTTTCGACATCCTGTTCTATAATCGGCCCCTCATCGAGGTCGGCTGTTACATAATGGGCTGTGGCGCCTATCATTTTTACGCCTCTTTCATATGCCTTGCGGTATGGATTTGCGCCTTGGAAAGCCGGAAGGAACGCATGGTGTATGTTTATTATCCTGCTGGAGTATTTTTGGACGAAATTTTTGCTTAGTATTCTCATGTATTTTGCGAGAACTAGGAGGTCTATGTGGTTTTTTGACAGCAGTTCGAGCACCTTCTCCTCCTGCGACTCCTTGTCTTCGTTCACAACCGGTACGCAGTAGAACGGCAACCTGAATTGCGTGGCGACGTATTCGAGGTCCGGGTGATTTGAGATTATTAAAGGAATTTCGCAGGGGAATTCTCCTTCCTTCCAGCGAAGTATTATGTCATACAGGCAATGCGATTCCTTTGTCGCGAGTATCGCAATCCTTCTGGTGATATCGGAGTAGTGTGCCGACCATTCAAGAGAGTTTTTTCTTGCGAAATCCGCAAATTCTTTCTCAAGCTGTTCGCGGGTTGTCTTCATTCCGGCCAGATCAAGTTTCAGTCTCATGAAATATCTTGAGTTGGCGCTATCGGTATGTTGCTGGCAGTTTACGATGTTAAAGCCCTTATTAAAGAAAAATGACGTTATTTCGCAAACGAGCCCCTTGCGATCTTCGCATTGGATCAGAAACACTACGTTCTTCATGACGACCCCTGTTTTTCTACTGTATTTGAAGCCTTACATTTGCACGGGAATCCTTAATTTCAATTTAAGAATAAACAAGAGGATCGGAATTGTTATGAAGGGAAGGGGAATTTTACTTTTCTGCCAGGCTACGGAATTCTTTCATGAAAAACCAGTATCTGATGAATGCCACCAGCGGGATGCTTATCGCGCCGTAGGCAGGTAGAAGTTGGAACAAGGCTAGAAACAGTACTATCAGTTTCAATAACCACTGCGTGCGTATCCTCCTGCCGAAGGGCAGATACGAAGCAAAAGGATTTATTATCGCCGCCCTTATGTAAAAAAACCCTATTACGGATCCTATTAGAGGGAAGAAACTTAGCGCGACGCATACCGGTATGGTCTGAAACAAATATCTCTTGTGTATATAGTTCAGGTAGGAAAAATACTCCGAATCGCCCTTCATAAGCTCATGTCCGCATTTTCCGCATTTTTGCTTGGGACAATTTTCCCTCATGCGATTTTCGCATTCCGGACATAGTTTTCGCTCGATTCGGGACATTTTTTTTAGATCCGTCTCTTCGCCGTCTTCGATCCATTTGAGAAAGTCTGAACCGAGCTTGCTCATCATGTGCTTGGATAAAAGTATTATGCTTGTCAATACCGCTGCCAGCAAAATCAACGGAGGGATGAGGTTTTTAATTTGAATATCTGAAAAAAGATTAGACAAATTTCAACTCCTTTTAAGTTTTGCCACGAATACGGCGTCGGAATCCATTTCGGATGGGTTTACGTTTAGAATGCCCTCAAATATTTTTCCGCTGATAGGATCAGGAAATGTGCAGAGTTTGAAGGAAGGATTCGAAGCGGTGAACTCGGATATCACGCCTTCATTCTCCTTTCCGAATACCGAACATGTGGCATATACTAGCGTCCCGCCGCTTCTGACAGATTGAGAGGTTGCTTCGAGGATCGAGAGCTGATTTTTGTGGAATCTATCTATTTCGCTCTCCTGAGTGCGCCATCTGCCATCCGGATTTCGTCTCCATGTGCCTGAGCAGGAGCATGGAGCGTCGACGAGCACACCGTCGAAAAATGACTCATGCCGTTTATCTCTTTTTGAAGCATCGGCTATTCGTGTACGCACATTGGATAATGAGGCTCTTGCCGTCCTTCTTTTGAGCTCTTCTATTTTTTTTTCGTCAAAGTCTTGGGAAAGGATTGAGCCTTTTCCGTTCATCATATCTGCCATTTGCAGGGTTTTTCCTCCTGCGCCGGCGCAGGCATCAAGCCACTTTTCCCCTGGCTTAGGGGCGGCAATGAGTCCTATCATTTGTGAAGCTATGTCTTGGACCTCGAAGAGGCCGTTTTTGAATTCTGGCATTGAGTAGAGGCTGGTTTCCGATTTTAGAATTTTTACGGCATTTGGGAAATTTTCCGGCATATTGAATTTTGCGTTTTGTCTTCTTAGCTCTGAAACTACTTTTTCTCTAGCGCCATTCTTTGTTCTTATCCATATTGGGGGGCGAGTCTGGAAGCTTTGCGTCAGATCATTAATCTTCAAGGCATCCGAAAGATTTGAAGTGAAGAATCCGGGAAGAAGTTCTTGCTGCTTGAAATTGGAAATGGGGAGGGAGAATTCCTGGGAAAGTTTTGCTGGCAACTCGCAGAAACTTAGTTTTTCCAAGGACTCATTTATGAAAGAAGCATTATCGAGGGCATTTCCGAGAAGATCAGGGAAAGCCGCGAGTTTGCGAATTTCGCATTCCGCTTTGAGGCATTTTTTTATCCATCCCCACCAACGAAAAAGGGAGAAAATACTTTCGCTTATAAATCTCCTGTCCCTTGATCCGAGAAATTTTCTGGCTCTCAGGGACGAAGACAGGGATCTATCTGCCGGATAGCCGGATGAGAACCTGTCTAGGACCTCTTTCGCTATTTCATTCCGAGCTTTTTTGATTGCGGAAATCTTGTTTTCCGACAGCTTTGATATATCTTTTGTCATTGCGGTTACTAAAACGTATTCGGGTTCAAAAGGCAAATAGACTTTCATGAAAAAAAAGGCTTTTCTTATCAACATAAGAGGCAGAGTGACCGGAGTTGGCTTTCGTTGGGCTACTTTGGACAAGAGCGAGGATTTTTCGACGATTTCCGGATATGTGAGGAATCTTGCCCGTGGCGAGGTTGAGGTGTTTATTCAAGGCGAGGAGGGCGAGGTTGATGCGATGGCTGACTGGCTGAAGAGCGGTCCGCCTCTTGCTGTTGTGGAAAATTTTAATAAAATATCATGCCCTTTAAATGAGGATTATAAGTCTTTTTCTATCATATGAGATTTTGATTTTACGTTATATGACTTAAAAAAGATTCCCAGTGTTTGAAAAAGATTGATTGCGGTGCTATTTTCAGCTCAATATTTTAAAATGTTTTTCTGAAGGCTCTTTATGTTATGTCCGCATTGCGATTGTGCTGATGATAAAGTGGTAGACAGCAGGACGACCCTTGAGGGGGCTGGAATCCGCAGGCGCAGGGAATGCCTTAAGTGTGGTCATCGTTTTACGACTTATGAGACGATAACCCGGGAAGAACTCAAGGTGATAAAGAGAAATTCTTCCGTCCGTGAGGATTTTGACCGTGCCAAGCTGAGGGACGGTGTGGAAAGGGCATGCTGGAAACGTCCGATTGGGGACGATGATATAGATAAGATTGTTGATGACGTTGTAGCCGGAATAGAGAAGGATTACGACAAAGAAGTTACGAGTCGTGAAATAGGCAAGAGGGTGATGTTGGCGTTGAGCAAGATTGATGAGGTCGCCTACGTAAGGTTTGCTTCGGTTTACAGGCGTTTTAAGGATGTTGAGGAATTCATAAGCGAAATAAAGAAGATTGGCGAGGAACAAGAATGATAAGTCCAAGCGGAGAGCAAATTCTTATATCCTGCGGAGATGGTTCGGTGAGTTCCTTCAGGGTGGAGGAACTTCAATCCAAAATATACCAGGCGTGCTTGGAATGTGGTTTCGAGGATTGTTGGCTTTCCGAGGATCTCGCTCTATCGGTGGAATATTTGATTTTGGGCACAGGAGAGAGAAGGGAATTCTCAATGGAAGAGATCTTCTCTTTCACCTCACGTCTTTTGGAAGATACCGGGCATCACAACATAGCGCTCCGCTTCAGGAGGAACTGTGGCGTGCTTCAGGCTAGTCATACTTCGCAGATCGAATCGGTACGACTTCTCATATCGCAGCGCATCCCGGGGATCGGTCAACGGGATCTGGAAAGGATAGCTTCTCTAGTGTCATCAAGTCTGAAGTCTTTGGGTATTGAAAGGGTGGAAGAGGATCTTATACTAAGTTTTGCGAAACACTATCTTAGGAATGCCCTTGCCGAAATCGTCCCCAAAGCTGAACTCTCTCCGGATCAAGCAGTTATAATTCTATCAAAATCTCAAATAAAAGATATACTAGTGTCTTTCTCCGGAGGTGGGAAATATGTTTCGGGAGGAGTCCTCTCGTTGCATCCGATCAGTAGGCTTTTCCCTTCTCTGAAGATTTCCATAAGTCTTGCGAGATTCGCTGAAGTCAACTGCCTTTGTCCACCTCTTACCGAGCTTGCTCTTGCTCCGCGTTTTGCGGAATTCTCAGAATTTATGTGCGAAGCCAAGACAAAGATTGTCGCTTTGGTGTCTTCAGAGCTTGGTCTTCTTCCTGTTGACATACCGGTTGTGCTAAGGATAACGGATTCGATTGAATTCGCTCGGAAATATATGGGTGTGGCATCGGACGAGGATGAGTTCATGCGCGGGATACTGTCCTGCATGAGAGATTTCATCCCCGGCGAGCTCATAATAAAATAAGAGGAGAACTCAAGATGGCCGACAGACTTAGAGATTTTGGCGATACCCTCATCAAGGTCATAGGTGGTTCCATGAAGGGAACCGAGTTTAACGCGAAGAAGGGGGAAATTAGTTTCGGCCGAGGACAAGAGGCGGATATACAAATACATGATCAACTCATATCGAGAGTTCACTGCAAACTGACTTGGGAGGGCGGAAACTGGTATGTCGAGGATCTGAACAGCACAAACGGCACTTGGATGATGGGCAGGAAGTTGACCAAAAAATCCATATTGCCTCTACGAACTTCAGTCAGGGTCGGCAATTCCATATTTGAATTGTTTAACATGCACAGCCGTGATGATACGCAGTCAGTCAGCATGCCGCTAGTGACCTACAGGATACAACCCCAGACCTTGGCATCGTCACAGCCGATGCAGGCTACCGAGGCACATAAGGAAATGACGAGGCTTATAGAGGAGGAGAACAAGCGTCTATCCCTGATATACAAGTTTCAAAATCAGATAAGTTCGATATTTAAGGAAAATGAGCTTTATCCCAGAATTACAAAAGCCGTCATGGGGTCGATAAAATCTGATGAAGTGTTTTTGCTTGTTTACGACGTTGATAATGGTCGTTTCTCTCCTGTAGCCTGCCGCAAGGGAGATCAGGACCTGACCGATATATCTAAAAATGCCATCAACAACAATATTGTTGATTTCGTGCAGGAGAACCATGAAGCCGTGCTTTCAACTGGCAACAGGATAGGCGATCCTTTTAAGGCGGCCAGCGAGGGGCTTGCGGCTCCGACAATGAATATAATGTGCGTCCCGATGTTCGGCAAGCAGCAGCTTAACGGGATGATCTACACGACAATGACCAGCGCGGAACGCCAGTACAACGAGAACGACCTCAGAATCCTTACGGTGCTCGGCCATATAGCCGGTATGGCGCTTGAGAATGTCCGCCTCATAGAGTTCAATTTAAAAAATGAAAGGCTCGTCGCCACGGGGACAACTGCGGCAAGCCTGTCTCACTGCATAAAGAACATTATAGCTGGATTGGACGGAAGCCTTAATCTTTTAAAGATGGGAATAGATGAGAACGACATCAACCTTGCGAACGAAGCTCTTGGCATACTTAGCAAGAATCATCGCCGCTTGGGCAATCTCGCTCTTGACCTGCTTAATCTCACCACGGACCAAAAACTTAACCTCAAGCTTATAGACCTAGGTGATGTGATAGCCGAGTTGACTGAAACTATGGCGGTTCAGTTTAAGCAGGATGGAATCACTATATCCGCAACTCTTGATCCGTCTGGAATACCGCTTTGCGCGGAAGTTGACGAGAAGGGCATACACAGAGTGATATTGAATCTTCTTACCAACGCCGAGCATGCCGTGCTAGAGAGAATAGAAAAAATGGGAGCGGAACCTCCCGGCAACATCACTATATCTGCAAAATTCAATGAACAAAAAGACCAGATCCTTGTTTCTGTTTCAGATAATGGAATAGGAATAGAGTCAGATAGAGCTGCAACACTTTTTGATATGTTCAACACTACAAAGGGAATGGGCGGTAGCGGTCTGGGACTTGCTGTTTCAAAAAAGATAGTGGAAGCCCACGCTGGGACTATATATGCGACAGGACAGAAGGACAAGGGATGTACGATGACCTTTTCCCTTCCTGTAGGTGTGGAAGAATCTACCACGTCCACCAGAACAATAAGAAAAATCTTCAGGGAATCCTGAGAAATTGCTTACCAGCCAAGCGGAGCCTTCTTCAGAACGATACCTTTACATCTCCGCTGACTTTGATAGGAGGAGGTATTATTCTGACTCCACCATTATTATCCCAGTCGTGATCCCATTTGCGGAACATTAGAGGAGATGTAGGGTCCCCCCAGGGATTTATATCAACTATCAGTATTCTTCCGCTCGCTGTAAAATATATGTCAACCGCGGAACTCACCGTCGGCAAGAGCCAGCTTACTTCTCCAAAAAACGCACTAGCCTTTTTCCAGAATCTTTCCTTCACCCCCTCCAGCCTCCTGAAGTGTCTTGTGAGCCACAGCTGGCTCATTCCGACAAGTTTTTTATCCTTTATAAAAAGACGGAATTCCTTTGGTCTGCTCATCCTGCGATATGGTCGTACGCAGATATGATCTGAATTCCCAGAGGCGACCGATTTCCTGACTTTTTCGCTGAGAGCCAAAAATCTCCAAGCGCTTTCTGCTGAGATGACCGCTCCATATTTGGATTCAAATCTTTCAGTGTCAGTTGGCGCTGCGCAGTCTACTGATACAAATTTGCTTCCGAAAAAGATTTTCATCGCTCCATTAAGACGGTGGATCGCGCCCTGAACGCTTTCCCCCTCGCAGACTCCTTCAATTATAAGTTTCTTATCCTCTTCATTAAGCTTCATGAAGCTCGTCGGAAAAGTATAATTCGCCAAGGAATCATACCATGCGGAAGTTTTGAATACTTGCAGATTCTGTTCAGAAGATTTCATCGTCACTGTCATCTTCCTCCTCTTTAGATGGATTGAGTTTTTTCTGAAGGCTGTTTATGACTACAAAAGTGTAAATAGAGAAACAGATGAAGCAAACTGTTTTGAAATCCAAAAAAGGAAGAGAAAGCCCGCTGTATAGAGTCGCTATGATAATTGCCGGAAAACTTGAATAAATAATAATTGAAAGGAAATTCAATGCTTTTATTTTTTCGAGAATTTGACTGCCAAAAACACTGGAAACGGTTAAGATCATCACAGCATAGAGCGGTATCGAAAAGATTATGTCAAAAATTATTCCTCCAAAATGTATGATTAAAACCAGAAGGAAAATTGGGATTTTGGCCTCGGAGAAGTCAAAGTATTCCTTGTCTTGGTATATTGATACATCGAAGCTGTCTTTTCTTGCTGTATCAAGTACAGATTCGAGCTTTCGAGAGCTTCCCTTTGAACTTTGCATTTTTGCAAGTCCGGAAAGAAGGGGGAAGTATTCATATTTGGAGTCTTTTTTGACCCAGAAATACAACGAATCGGGCATCCAGATGACCCCATTGATTGCGCCAGAATCTTCTATTTTATGCTCAGTTAACTTATCCGGGATGTAATCCACTTTTGTCTTTCCGAGTTTTATTTTTTTTGGCACAGCTTCCTCTCTGATTGGAAGCATTCCTTTGGAGTCGAACTTTATGCCGCCAAAACAACGGTAAAGAGCGTCGCAGTAGGCGAAGCTTGTCTTCATCAAAGGAGGAGCTTTGATGAGAACGTAGATGCAGGAGCACAATACTGACAATATCAAAAAATGACTAATAGTACGGGAAAACGGGAACTTGCTTATACGGGAGAAAACGTCGGTCCCGGAACACACACCCAGCGTAGTCTCAAGGAAACCCTCTGCGATTTTGGCGTTTTCTATTTTCATTTCACTGTTCTTATGAAATTGTTCTGAGCGGAATTTTTCTTAAGCAAATCCATTTCCGATTTTATTTTGGAGAACGCTTTTTTCCCAAGACGATCGACGAACAGAACCCCATCAAGGTGGTCAATTTCGTGTTGGATTGCCCTGGAAAGAAGTCCCGCGCATTCTATGGTGATCTTTTCTTCGTAGTTGACTATTCCCTCAAAAACTATTTGGGCAGGTCTCTCAACTTCGGAAAATATTCCGGGGACGCTGAGGCACCCCTCTTCACGGATGGAGAGTTCTTCCCCGAAAGATATTATTCGGGGATTTATTATTACAGCCGGCATTTTTCTGGGAAGAAGTTCTTCCCCTGGGCTTAAAGGACGACCAAGTTTGACCGGATCAGGGCTGGGAACGCACAGCGCTATCATTCTCAATTTTACCCCCAATTGCGTTGCCGCCAATCCAACACCATCATACTCCAGCATCATCCTGATAAGCTCATCTCCGAAGCGCTTTATCTCTCCGTCTATTTTTTTTACGGGGACAGCCTTCTCAGAAAGTTTCGGGTGTCCATATACAAGTATGTTTAATTTTGAATCTATTTTCATTTGGATTTTGAATCTATTTTTCAGTTTTCAAATATTGCCTTATGATCTTCTACAAACCGCCAGTCACTTCATAAGTTGAGCCGCTTATGTAAGATGCCTCCTTTGAGGCGAGGAAAAGAACCGCGTTTGCAACCTCTTCGGGTTTCCCGAAACGTTTTAAGGGGACTTGATCTCTATAAGCTTTTTTTTGTTCTTCTGATAGATCTGCTATAAGTTCAGTATCTATGAAGCCGGGAGATACGCAATTCACGGTTATGTTTTTCCTCGCCGCCTCTTTGCAGAGGGATTTCGCAAAGGCTTCCTGAGCCGCCTTTGACGAAGCGTAGTTCGCCTGACCCGCGAAACCATATTTGCCAGAGGGAGAACATATATTGATAATCCGTCCAAATTTTGATTCCATCATCTTCATCAGAGCGAACTTGCTCATGTTAAATGTTCCAGTGATGTTTACATCAAGAACCTTCTTCCAGTCATGAAAACTCATCATTCCAACTATCGAGTCCTTCCGGATCCCGGCACAGTTCACAAGAATATCCAAAGAAGCGTGCCCAGAATTGAATTCCTTGAAAAAAATCTCCACTGCATTGTAGTCTGAGACGTCGAGTTGACGGGTCTTCAGAGGGAAGCCTTTCCAATCCTCAACGAATCGCTCTGCCGAAACGGAGTCTCCTGCGAAAATCGCAGTTACCGAGGCTCCAGCTTTCAAAAAAGCCTCACTTATGGAGCGCCCTATGCCGCGCGTGCCACCGGTTACGATTGCGCAAGATCCACTAAAATCAAAATTCGTATTTTTATTGTCCGGCATGATGACCATTCTCTTTTGGACGGTTTCACTAAATGCTCAGGCGGGGAATATACCTCAGGAAGAGGATAAATCAAAACAATCACATCGTTGAGATATTCTTGTGTTTCATTATGGAAATCGCCCGTCAGACAGGATATATTAGAAAATAATTTTAACAACAAAAAAAATCACGATTAATGAAATTCCAATGCCAGATGTGCAGCTGCGCCATTCATGATGTCAAGCCGTGGATGCTTGGCAAGAAGATTGTCTGCCCTAATTGCTCCAAGAACGTGGCGATGCCATCGAGTCCTTTCGGCGTTGGACGAATGATAGGCGACTATATAATAGAAGAGAAGCTGGGAGAAGGATCAATAGGAACAGTCTATCTAGCTCATCAGGCGTCTCTTGACAGGAAGGTCGCACTTAAAATTCTCTCCGAACAGTATGCTAATGCTAAAGGCATGTCGGCTTTCCTTTCAGAAGCGAGATCGGCGGCGAAACTTTTGCATCCTAATCTTGTTCAGTGTTTCGGCGTCGGAGAAGAGAATGGCGTATGCTATATGGCGATGAACTACATAAAAGGGAAAACTCTTAAAGATAAGATCAAGTCGAACGGAAAGATTGACGTTGATGAAGCTCTTCACATAACTCAGCAGGTCGCAGAGGCCCTTCACTGCGCCTGGGAGGAAGCCAGACTGATACACCGCGACGTAAAACCTGAGAATATAATGATAGATGACGACGGCGTGGTGAAGCTTACTGACCTTGGACTTGCCATGCCTCAGACGGCTTGGCACGAAAATATGGAAATATCGGGCAGCCCCTCTTACATGAGTCCAGAGCAGTTTACAGGAGAGAAACTCGATTCGAGAAGCGATATATACAGCCTAGGAGTTTCATTGTATCAGATGCTATGCGGAAAATTGCCATTTGTAGGTAAGACTTTGAATTCCGTAGCCAGGCAGCACTTCAAGGAAAAGGCCGTCCCTATAAACAAACTTGTGCCAACCACGCCTAGGGCAGTATCAGATCTTGTCGGGAAAATGATGGCAAAAAATCCGGACGACAGGTTCAAAAGTATGGAGGACTTGCTCCAGGAGATATGGCGCATACGCCAGACAACAGCCCCGGAAAGGGAGCTTGTGCCCGAAGTGCACACTGTGACAATGAAAAAACTCGATTATGACCTGCAACTTCAATCGAAGGCGAGAAAGATTCAGATACAAATGTCCGAACATGAGGAGAGGAAGAAGTCCGAAGTCCTCATAAAGATAGTCGCAATTACCGTGCCAATAGTCGTAATCGCGGTGATTCTACTGATAGCAATGTTCAGTCACAACGACGTGAAAAATCAAGAGGGAAATAAACTTATTGAAAATCTGGAGTCCATGCTTGCGGATGAGGATGAGAGTTTGGTCGCTCTTGACGATGAGTTTGAGAAAACCAAGAAAGCCTTGGGAAAACTCGTACAAAAGCCAGATCCGTATATGATGACAAGGTTGAGCCTCTGCGAAACAAAAATCGAAAATATCAGGATAAAAGAAAAGAATAAGCTGCTGGAAGCCCAGGTTTCGTCAAGCGGGCAGAGGCTTCGTGAAATCGAAAACAAAATGCAGGAAACTTCAAACGTAGCGAATGATTCCAAAGAAAAGGAGAAACGGATAAAACAGCTCGAAAGCAAGATCCAATCTATCCAAAAAGATTTGGAAAAAGAAAGGGAAATCGTACAGAATTTGAGAAACAGGATAAATTCAATGCGGGAAAGAGAAATGAAACTTTGGATTGATGATCTGCGAGTAAAGACGGCAATACTCATAAGAAATGGTAAGTTTTTAGATGTTTACGCATTGCTCAAGATTTCTTCCCAGGGAGTTTCTGCAAAACAAGAAAGATGGATAGACGATAAAAAAGAAGAAGTTGAAAACATAGAAAAGATCTTTACCAGTATCGAGAATAGCGGTCAACGTTTTGCGGGATTGGCTCTGAAAGAAGGCAAACTGAAGGAAATAAATGGAGCAACTGCCACAGTCATTAACAATTCAAACGTTGCTGAAAACATATCTTGGAGAAATCTTTCCACGGAAAGCCTTAAAATGATAATCCCCCCTGACGTCTTGTCAGCATGCGGAGATAAACTTCCGTACTATCTCGCAATGCTTAACGGAAGATTTTCAGAAGCAAACGAAATTATTGTCAAGGAGACAGAACTAAAAGATACTATGTTGGCGGTGAGGAATTACGTTTACGAAAATATAAGATATCTGGCGGCTACAGACAAGAAAAAGGCCGCCGCAAGATCCGAGGATTTTTTTAGGGATTTCGATAAAACGCAAGACCTCGACAAACTGAAAAAAGAGCTGAAATCCGTTCTAGATAACGTCAACTGAGCCGTAAATATCTTGTAACCAAGCGCCAATCAAATCGTTTAAACGCTAAAAACATGTAATAAATCCGTTGGCTTTGTTGACTTTTTACGGCGGACAGTTTAGCTTAAAACAAAAACAACCTGGAGATCCTATAAATGAAAGTTGCCTGCCTAATGGCAAGCCCGAGAAAAAAGGGCAACAGTGTGCATATAGCAAAAAGGATATGCGAAAAGGCTGCCTCAAAGGGCGCGGAAATTAAATATTTCTATCTTAATGAGATGAAATATGTCGGTTGCCAGGCATGTATGGCATGTAAGACTGGCAGTGAAAAATGCGTGATAAATGATGACCTTGAAGAAGTCCTTGATGCCGTAGCGGAGGCGGATGTCCTCGTCCTAGCTTCCCCAGTTTATTTTGGCGACGTGAACGCCCAGATGAAAGGATTTATAGACAGGGCGTTCTCATTCCTTGTACCTGATTTTTATTTTGCTGATAACAAGAGCAGGCTTAAGCCGGGAAAGAAACTCATATTTGTATTGACCCAGGGACATGAGGATATGAACTCTTTCGCCGACATATTCCCCAGATATGAATTTTTCTTCAGCTGGTATGGATACACAAAACAGGTCGCGATACGCGGAGCAGGGTTGCTCGACGAAGAAGACGTTGCAGCAAAGAAAGATATAATAAAAGAAGCAGACAAGGTCGCCGAAGATTTCTTTTAGTACTTCCTGTTCCGTTTGCAGAAGAGAATTTGATGCGAAATTCGCAAAATCACCATAAGTAGTGGCAATATCATGAGAACATGGCCCGCCAAACCGTCAATTTACGAAATCAATACCTTCGTATGGTTGAATGAACTCAGCCTTAAATACAAGAGGCCTATATCTCTCGGCACAGTGCCTGAAGAAGAATGGGATTCCTTGGCTTCTCTAGGTTTTGATGCGGTCTGGCTAATGGGGGTTTGGGAAAGAAGCCCTGCTGGTATAAGGATAGCTTCTGGAAATGGCGCACTAATGGCCGAATTTCGAAAAGTCCTGCCCGATTTCAGGGACGGCGATCTTGTTGGCTCAGCATACTGCGTAAAAAATTATATCGTTGATGCGAAAATCGGAGGAGCTAAAGGTCTTGCGGTTGCAAGAAAGATGCTTGCCGGTCGCGGTCTCGGACTGATACTTGACTTCGTTCCTAATCATGTATCTCCTGACCATCCTTGGACAATTTCCCATCCCGAATATTTTATAAGAGGGAGCGACGAAGATATCAAAAATGACCCATCATCATTTATTAAAATTGGTGGGAACGTAATTGCGCTAGGTAGAGACCCTTATTTTCCTGCTTGGCCGGATGTTGTTCAGCTCAATGTTTTTAACGCGAGTTTGAGGAAGGAAATAGTCGATACAGTTTCTGGAATAGCCAAGCAGTGCGATGGAGTAAGATGTGATATGGCGATGTTAACCATGAATAAAATATTCCAGCGCACCTGGGGAGTGAGGGCGGGTCAGATGCCATGTTCCGACTACTGGTCCAATCTGATTACGGCAATCAAATCTAAGTTTCAAGATTTTCTGTTTATCGCCGAAGCATACTGGGATATGGAATTGGAACTACAACAGCAGGGATTTGATTTCTGCTACGACAAGAAACTTTATGACAGGATGGAACATTGCCGAGCGGAGGATATCAGGCTTCACCTTCTAGCCGACATGTCATACCAGGATAGGCTTATACGATTTATTGAAAATCACGATGAACCTCGCGCCGCGTCCTCATTTCCCAAAGAGAAGGCGAAGATGGCGGCTGTCATCTTCTCCACCCTGCCGGGTGCTAAACTTTTCCACGAGGGACAACTACAGGGGCGTAAAATCAGAGTGCCGGTTTTCCTCGGGAGGCGTCCGGAGGAAAATCCGGATTATGATAATGAAAAATTCTATCACGCGCTTCTTTCCGCGTTAGATTCTGACATCTTCCACAAGGGCGTCTGGCGGGGTTGCGAGATTCGCGGATGGCCGGACAACCCTAGTTCCAGAAATATTTTAGCCTGGACTTGGACTAATGAGTCCCGGCGCAATCTGATAATAGTGAACTTCAGTGAAATTCATTCCCAGGCGATGATAAAAGTCCCTTGGGACGATATATACGGAAAATCCGTCCAGTTGACGGATCTTCTCTGTTGGGAGAAATACGACCGCCTAGGAACTGATATGATTAACGAAGGACTATATGTGGACCTCAAACCTTGGTCTTGCCACTTCTTCAATCTAAATCAAATTTAACGCTGAGTTTTGTCCAACAATATAATAAAGATTGCGAAATATTCAGATGCAGAACTGCACAGTGGAATTCTGCTGTAAGTGTCCATCGACTTCCCGATGAGGAAAAGGACTAAGATTTGTTGGTTTTGTAGGACGAAATCCGTTTGAGATATTCGGCATGAAAAGGTACAACATCTATAATAATAACGGCATAACCTATATTAGAGGAAGAAAATGCCTTTAATTTATTATTTTAAGCATTATTATTTACTCCAAATTAACGCAATTTACGTATCAAATAAGTATCTGACTCCAATGCAAATAAATACCCAATGCAAATAATCGTTGGATACTTTCGTTGGATACTTTGAAACACTATGCTAAATTAACCATCGTTGATTTGAAGAAGACCCACAGGAAATGCCATCCGGGGGAGAAGCAGGGACAGCATGAACATGAAAATCACAGTCAAGAAGATACACGACAGGAATGCCAACGACTGGGACATCCCGAAAAGCCCAGAGAAGAGATTGGACATACTCGAACATTTGAGATTGGAAGCAGGAAAGTTCCTATATGAATACCCAGCCAGACTTCGAAGAACTGTTAAGGTTGTTAGAGCAAAATAAAGTCCGTTACATGGTTGTCGGTGGATATGCGGTGGCATTCCACGGATTTCCACGCTTCACCAAGGACATTGACATATTCTTCCTGAATTCCGGGGAGAACATAATACTTGTCAGAAAATGCCTTTCCGATTTCGGATTCCCACAGGACAGGATTCCAAGAAAGCTGTTCACTGAAAAAGGTAACATAATCCAGTTCGGCATGGCTCCAGTAAGAGTTGATTTGATTAATGAGATTGACGGTGTTTCATTCGAGGAAGCCGAAAGACGCATAGTCCGTGGAAAATATGGGAAGGTGGAGGTCAATTTCATAGGTAAGACAGACCTGATTAAGAACAAGGTTGCTTCAGGAAGACCACAGGATGAGTTGGATGCTAAAACTTTGAAGAAAGCTAAAAAGTAGCATGGGATGTCCAGATCTTCCAATTGAATATTACTTCTGTAACGGTACATCGAATTCCGGACGGTAAACACTGACATACGTTAGCGCAAGTCATGAAAAAGTGTTTGTTTTCAGGGACGAGTGTTCATTTCAAAATTGAACGTGCTGAAAATGAAGGGTTAAGCTTTCAGGAAGCGCAGATGCGACATTTTGGCAGCAAGGTTCTTTTGAGTTTGTTTTGATAAATTGCCCACGGAAAATATTTATGTCGCCCTTCAATCAAATTAGCAAAACATCCCTCAAAATATCTCTTGTCTTTTCTAACTCTTTCAACGCAATTCAGTATGAGTCAATTCCATTCTGTCGGTTGCCCTGTTGATGCTATAACAGTTCCCCAAAGCCTTTCCCCAAAGACATTGATTTGTTTTTTTCTGCCGTGTATTGCGGAAAGCGGAACGTGAGTGAAGTATCCGTTGCAAAAACCTATCAGCATGTCGGTCTTCCCTGACATCCCGGCATGAACCGCGAATCTCGCAAGATCCGAACAGAAAATACTGTCATCCCCGCTGGCTGGAACACTTCTTATAATGTAACTCGGATCGAAGTATTTTATATTTATCTTGATCCCAAGCTCTCCGAAAAATTTCTTGATTTCATCCTTGAGAAAATTGCCTATGTCCTTGTGTATGGTATTGCCACCAGCATCTTTTATGTCTCCTTTGCCGATCAGGTGTGTGCCAGCTCCTTCGGCTATCACTATCACAGCGTGGTTCTTGCTGGAAAAACGTTTTTTAAGATCATCTAGTAGACCTCCCTTTCCGTATAGGGGAAACTTTATCTCCGGAATAAGACAATAATTGACATTCCCAGAAGCCTTGGTGGCGTAGGCGGCAATATATCCGGCATCCCTTCCCATCAGTTTTACAAGTCCTATGCAGTTGTCTGCACCTTTTGCCTCAACGTGCGCACAGTCCAAAACCTTTTTTGCCTCCTCTATAGACGTATGGAAACCAAAGCTCCTTTCAACATGGAATATATCGTTGTCAATAGTCTTCGGAACCCCGATTACTGATATCTGCAGATTTCTCTTTTGAATTTCTTCGTATATTTTGTGAGCTCCGCGCAATGTACCATCACCGCCAATGCAAAAAAGTATGTCAACTTTCATTTTGACAAGCGTGTCAACCATCTCTTCAACCGGAGGATTCCCCCTTGCTGTCCCCAGAAAAGAACCTCCCTTCTCTTGTATTTCAGATAAAGTCTCTGGGTTCAGGTGCAATGGTTTGTATTTAGTGTCTTTGGCGAGACCTGAGTATCCGTATCTTATGCCTAGGATATTTTTTACGTCATACCAGTAGAAAAGAGAAGTAACAATTCCCCATATGACGTCGTTTAATCCAGGGCACAACCCTCCGCATGTTACGATTGCCGCTTTTGTATTCTCCGGCTTAAAGAAAACTTTCTCCCTCGCACCTGCAAGCTCGAAAGATATGTCTTCATCCTTTTTTACTTTGAGACCTTTTATCAAGTTTGAAGGGAGCTCATACTTATCAGAAGTGAAAGGCATCTTCTTCCCAGGCGGAAGTTTTACGTGTTTCAGAATCGGCGAGATGTACTTAGCCGGTTTAAACTGTTTTATCTTCAGCTTTCCCATGGAGCCTCCATTTGCTTTGTTTCTCTAGAATTCAAACAATTTTTTGCCTCTGATGACTCATTAGCAATAAAAAGAAGATGCATGTAATTGAATCCGAGTTTACCCTCTTTCAAGCGTAAATGGAAACAGCTCTACAAAATTTGTGTGGCTTGGGAAATCCTGTTCCTATTGCCAGATAAAATCAAAAACGCCATCGAAAGACGACTATATGTCTATCGCATTATCGGTCATATCCTTGTCCCAGTTGTCCATTAGGAAATCATCTTGAATCCCATCGGCGATCAGCCTGAATGCGTATCTTACTTGTTCTTCGTAGAATTCGCAAAAGGCTCCGCGCTTGTCCATGCCTCCATTCATTGTGTGCGCCTCCGCCGGACATGGAGAGCCGCAAAAATTTCTTATCGCGCAATCTTTGCAAAACTTAATGTTTTCAACCATCCTGCCAGTTATGTCTTGGAAAGGCTTTGAAGAAAGAATTTTAGGAATTTTATCCTCGAAGATGTTGCCTCCTTTGAACTCTGGGACCCCTATGAATTCACTGCATGGAAATACATCTCCGGATGCCGCCACGGCGAAAAAGCACCTTCCTCCTCCACAGGGTGATATGTCGCACATAAGTTTTCTGCCGGATGGAGCGAGAATAGCAAGAAGAATATTTGCGAAATTCGCTACGACTATCTTCCTTCCTGTTTTTAGATAAAGATCTCTGCTCCTGTCAAGAGCCCGTATGAAGTGTTCAGCGTTCTTCTTCTCATCTGGTTTTATTGTCCGTGAAAGCGGCTGGGTGCATCTGATTGTGTTCAGAAGGCATGTCCGGACCCCATTTTCATGAAAGAATTCAACGGTCGAGGACAGGCAATCCATGTTAAGCGACGACATAGTGCAAATAACGCTCAAACCTTCGTAAGCGGAAAATTTATCAAGCGTTTTGCAGACTTCCGAGAATGTCCCTTTGCCGGACCATTTTTTTCGGCTTTTGTCAGATACTTTCGATGAAGGCCCATCCATGGACAATCCTATCATCACTCCATTATCTTTGATGAAACGAACATCATCGTCATCTAGTAAAGTGCCGTTGCTTTGAATTCCAAATAAAAAATCACTTCCAAATTTACTTATGATATTGAACATAGCCTCTTTGTTGACAGTTGGCTCTGCTCCGTGAAATATAATCTGCGCCTTCCTCCCCTTTGGAAGTGTCAATTTGAAGAAATCTCTTATTCTCGACATGGCATCATACATCTTGGCTTCGCTCATATTCCTGCCGTTGCGCCTCATCTTTTCCGGGATGTAACAGTACTTGCAGTTTAAATTGCATCTGTCGGTGGGATTGAAATACACCGCCGAAGGCTTGAGGTTGAAACGCAAATCATTCATTTCCTTTCGGTAGTCTGCGATTTTCGCTGAAAAAGACTTTGACAGCTTGGAGTCGAAGAGATGTTTTCCTAGATCGTTTTTTTCAACTAAAGCCCAAAACGCTGAGTCGGGTTCTATCACTGCGCAGTACTTCTTATGAGATATGTCTAGTGGAAGAAGCCGCGGATTTTCGCCAGTATTAAAATTTTTCATCTTGATAATTGGTTGAGAATACGACGCAGGAGTGAGCCGTTGCTATTGCCGACCCCAAATCCTGCGCCGCATACTGTCCATGTTTCCTTATTCTTTTACCATTATGTAGTGAGAGAGCCCAGTTCCTTTCGCCTTGCATTTCTTCCTTGTCGCGACCACTTTTCCATTTTTCTTTTTCATTTTCTTCTCCTCATGTTGGATTTTGTTTTTTTGCAAAAAAAAAGGATTCCGAAAAAGGTATGACCCTCTTTCGGAATCCTTTTCCTTCAGATCCCAGTTTTTTGTCTCAGCAGGTCTTCTGGCTTCCGGATCAAGTCCTTGAATTCAACCTTCCCGGAAGCATATCGAAATTTCGACCAAGCTCCAGTGGTCCCCTGCAAAATCGCAAATACGATTAAATTTAGCAGGAACAAATTCAAGAATCCCCAGTTACAGCGGTGGGTCCGCCGCGGATTTTAACCGCGTTCCATTTATACTGAAACGGACATAATCTAAATCAGTGCCCCAAAAAGTCAAGATAAGAAAAACAAAAGCCAGAAATACTGTTGGATTCAAAAAATATATACAATTTGTCCGGTGATACATTGCCTAAAATATTTATTTTTTCAGTCGAGCCGATTGCAAAATTGCCGTTGGAACGCCGGTCTCATGACCGGCTTAAGAGCCAGCCATAAGGCTGGCGGTCCTTTTAAAAGGCGATTTTGCAATCGGCGCCAGTCATTTTTAGGACTAGCTCCTGATGAATCATTCAGATGGCTTGATTAGCTTATGCTATGGAGCTATACTTAGAGAAAACAAATAGAAGGGACCCAAAGTGAAAAATGATTGCGATGGGCATAGAAAACGTTTGAGAGGTAAATTGCTCGAAAGAGGAGCATCTTCCCTTGCAGATTACGAGTTAATAGAACTGATCCTTTCTTATTCCATTCCAAGGCGCGACGTAAAACCCCTCGCAAAGGAACTTTTGAAAAAATTCAACTCGATATCATCTTTATTTTCAGCCGAATCTAAGGATATCTGCTCCGTAAATGGAATCGGTGAAAGAAGTGCGGGATTGATAAAGTTGATTTATGCATGTCATGTAAAGTATTTCGAGGAAAAAATGTTGGATATGGATCCAATATCCAATCCTGAAACGGTGGTGAATTTCTCGATCGCCAGCCTGCTCGGCAAAACAGATGAAAATCTAATGGCAATATTTGTGAACTCTAAAAATAGAGTCCAGGATTATGAGATAATAAGCGAGGGAACAGTTGATATGGCTGTTGTCTACCCTAGGAAAATAATAAAAAAAACCCTCGAAAAAAACGCAAACGGAATAATATTGGTGCATAATCATCCCAGCGGAGATCCGGATCCCTCAGGAGAAGACATGAAACTTACAAGAGCGGCAAAAGAAGCCGCTGCTCCAATGGATATAAGAGTCCTCGATCATATAATAATCGGGAAAGGAAACTACTTCAGTTTCCTATCAAAAGGAATACTCTAAAAAAAAGCTTTAATTGTACATTGTGGGATATATATTAAAAAAAGCTGTTTTTTTTCACTGGCGGTTTACATCGGGAATATATGAATTATAAACTAAAATCTCTATACACAGTCTCGCTCTTCCTTGCTGTAGGGCTTTCATGTTGCCTTGCGGAATACGATTATGCAATTCGCTTCAGATCCGGAAGGATTATCGCGGCAGAACTTTTCCCGGGAGACAGCGCTTCAATGATGGTCAAGAACGTCAATAAGTACGATCCACCCTCAAAGATCAACTCAGATGTGGGGTATGTGGCTCTGATAGTCAATCTCGATCCAGGTAGAAGCATAAGCGTCTACGATTATGTCTTGAAAGATGCCGCAGGGAGAACTTACCCGTGCGTCGCGATAAAAGAAAGAAATGGAGAATTCGATGCGTCAAAGTGGATATATGAAAACGCCCCGCAGTCAAACAGATACGTAATGCTTTTCAGGGTCCAACAACCCCCACCGAATAAACCACAAGAGTATAAACTAGATTTGAATCTAATAAGGACTCAAACTGATTCTGTAACGGTTCCAGTTGTAAGACTTAATAATATTCCTTTTTCAGATCCGGCAAGCTTCCCAGAGTCCGGACTCGCGCTTGCACCACCAGAAGACGTAAAAGCGTTCTACGGAAAGATCTACAAGGAAATAGAAGATAAAAAGGCGCTGGAAATAAAGAAAAAACAAGAGGCTGAGGAAAAAAGAATAGCCGAGGAAACAGCCAAAAGAGAAGCCGAAGAAAAATTAAAGGCCGAAAAGGAAAAACAGGAAAAAGAAAAGGAAAAGAAAGCTGAGAAAAAGACGGAAAAGAAAGAGCCTGTTGCGGAGGGGAAAGGCGAGATAAAAACCTTTGTAAAATTAACTCCGGCAAGATTGAGACGCCTTGAAGGAAAAACCGAAAAAGAGAAGGCTGAAATTATTAAGGCCTGGGAAAAGAACGAAATGGAAAAGCAAAGACTGGCCAAGGAAAAACTGGAAAAGAAAAAAACAGAAGATTCCGCAGAAACTAAAAAATAGAAAAATAAAGAAAAATCCTCATTCAAATGTTTGAAGTTGAAATAACAAGAAATTTTTCCGCCGCACATAAGCTTGATCAGTACAAGGGTGACTGTTCCAGACTTCATGGACACAACTGGATTGTGAAGGTATTTGCTCAATCAAAAGAACTTGACGATATAGGCATAGCGGTGGATTTCAGGAAAATGAAGCAGACCCTCGATTCGATACTCTCATCCATGGATCACCACAATCTGAATGAAATTACTGTTTTCAAGGGACGAAATCCGACGAGCGAAAACCTCGCAAGGCATATATACTGTGAAATGTCCAAGGTGCTAAACACAGCCTCGCTGAAAATATCCAAGGTAAGCGTGTCCGAATCTCAGGACTCAGTTGCGTCATATTTCGAATGAGAAGGATAAAAGAAAAAAGAATCTCTAAATCCGCGAAATTCGCAGTATCAGAACTCTTCACAAGCATACAGGGAGAATCTTCATACGCAGGCCGCATATGCTTTTTCATACGCCTCGCCGGATGCAACTTAAATTGCTCCTGGTGTGATACCGAATATGCGAGAAGTAAAATTAAACCCAATCTGACAATACATGAAATCATTAGAAACGCTGAACTCTCTGGAGCAAAGATTGTGGAAATAACCGGCGGAGAGCCGCTTGTGCATGATGGTGTATTCGATTTATGCGCAGAACTTATAAAAAAAGGATTCGAAGTCCTCGTGGAAACTAATGGCAGCATATCCATAAAAGCCCTCCCAAGGCAGGTGAAAGTGATAATGGACTGCAAATGTCCTTCAAGCGGAGAATCCTCAAAAATGCTATTTAAAAATTTCAAACTATTGAATAAGAAGGATGAAGTGAAATTTGTGATAGCCGACCGAATCGATTATGATTATTCTAATAAGATATTAAAAAAATATTCTCTTTTGAATAAGACGAAAAAAGTGTTCTTTTGTCCAGTGGCAAATCTATTGAGACCGAAAAAACTCGCCGGATGGATGATAGAGGATAAATGTCCTGCGATCTTCGCAGTGCAACTGCATAAGATAATATGGGGAAAAGATGCGAAAGGAAGATAAAAAAAAAGCTGTTGTGCTCCTAAGCGGCGGGATTGATTCCGCCACCTGTCTAGCTTATGCCACGTCGAGAGGATACGAATGCCATGCGCTGAGTTTTGACTATCGACAGAGACACAGAATTGAGCTCAAATGCGCGAAAAAGATTGCAAAACGTTTTAACTCCCACGAGCATATCGTCGTAAATCTTGACCTCCGCAAATGGGGAGGCTCGGCTTTGACAAGTTCCTCGATTAAAGTTCCGAAGGGAGGACTAAAACCTGGAATTCCTATCACTTACGTTCCCGCTAGAAATATGATATTCCTGTCAGTCGCCTGCGCTTTTGCGGAAGCCCGTGGAATCAAGGAAATTTTCATCGGAGTAAATTCTCTGGACTATTCAGGATATCCCGACTGCCGCCCGCAGTTCATACGCTCCTTCGAAAAAACAGCCAATCTTGGAACTAAATCAGGACTTGAAAAGAAAAAGATAATAATAAGAACTCCGCTGCAGAAAATGGAAAAATGGCAGATAATAAAACTTGCATTGTCCCTAGGCGTCGATATAGGAGAGACGAACAGCTGCTACGACCCCGGGAAAAACGGATCTCCTTGCGGGAAATGCGACAGTTGCCAAATTCGCAGCAATGCTATAAAAAGACTTGGGAATTCTAAAACCCGGATTTTCTGATCTGCTTCACTATTTCGTCTATCGCTTCCACGGTTTTTCTTATTTCATCTTCAGTGTTTTCATGACCGATTGATATCCTTATTGAAGAATGGAGGAATTCGATAGGGACTTTCATCGCCTTGAGCACGTGAGATGTTTTTGTAAGCCCAGCACACGCCGAACCGCTTGAAACGCATATTCCTTTCATGTCGAGCCTCGTAAGCAAGGCCTCCGATGCTACGTCCCTGAACCCGATATTCAGAGTGCTGCATACGCTATTTTTCAGGTCTGTGTTCACCCTGATTCCATCTATCTTTTTTTGAATAAGAGCCAAGAGAAGTTGGCGTAGTCTTTCGCATTTAGACATTCTATCGGTCAGTTCTTTCCTCGCAAGTTCGCAGGCTTTGCCGAATCCTACCAAAGCGGGGACATTTTCAGTGCCTGCTCTAAGCCTTCTTTCTTGGGACCCTCCGAATATGAGGGCTGAAATCTTCAGTCCTTTTCTGATGAAGAGAGCACCTGCGCCTTTGGGACCGTAAAATTTATGCGAGGAGATGGAGAGCATGTCAACTCCGAGCTCCCTCACGTCTAGTTTTATTTTCCCGGCAGCTTGGACGGCATCACTGTGAATCAAAATCTTTGCCTCCCTTGCGAATTTCGCAATATCGGCAATTGGCTGTATCGCTCCAGTCTCATTATTGGCTGTCATCACGCTTATAAGCCCAGTATCAGAACTTGCGAATTTCGCAATTGAGCTGGCATCCACAATACAATCCTTGTCGTTAGGCAGATATTTTGTCCTTATACCGCGATTGGAGAGATTCTTGCACACGGAAAGAACTGCGCTGTGCTCAATCTCCGAGCTTAGTATTTCATTTTTTCCGGAACTCTCAATTCCACGAATTATAGCTTGGTTGTTGGCTTCCGTTCCGCCGGATGTGAATACGATTTCTTCTGGAGACGCGTTTATGAGCGAAGCTACCTGCTCGCGGGTCCTTTCAATCGCGAAATTCGCATCCCTCCCTGCTGAATGCGCGCTGGAAGGATTGCCGAACTTATCTGATAAAAACGGAAGCATCGCGTCAAATGCCTCTTTCGAACATGGAGTGGTCGCATTATGATCTAGGTATATGGGCTTCATTTTTTGTGGGAGTAAGAGGACTCATTAATTTTCTGCATTATCGCATCGGCCGCCACTTTGTGACCGTCTGGAGTCCAATGCTGATCATATGTATAATAACATTGAATATCCTCTACAGTTTTTTCCCTGAGCTTAGCCTTGAGGCTTATAAATTCTATTCCTTTCTCGGAGCAAAATTCTGAAATTGTATTCTCAATTACGGCTGATTTTGATATAAGTTCCGAATAGAGTGATTCCTCGGGAGGAATGTCAGACCTGTCTAGAAGCAGAAAATCTCTGAATTCAGCCGCTGGGACTTTCTCTGCTATGAAGGGGAGCAGTACATTTGCCGCAGTGGGAGCGTAAACGACAATCATTTTTATCCCGTTTCTGTCGCATGCGTCCTTCATCCTAAGCATCGTCATTGAGACGCTTTTCCAAGGGTTGGATGTTTCAAAATCGCTCTTTTCCACAAAGAAGGAAAGAAAACGCTTGGGCTTAAAACTATAATTTTTTGTTCTCGGGAATGTAAAAGGAATCCATGAAAGCCCCTTAACATTTGTCTGCTCAGTTTGAGATTGGGATGCCGCTGTATTGCCTAATTTCTCAATTAATAATCTCTTTCCGTTTACAATAAAAGGGGATTGTTTCACATAGTCCCTTATAATTCTTGATATGGCTCTCGTCTCGCTTCTATGATCAGGGGCATTATCTTTTTTCTCTTCTGCCGCAGGCAAAGAATTATCCCAATTCTTATTGTCCTGAAGATATTTAAGTTCTTTTTTGCTTGGCTCTCTGAAATCATTTCCCTCATAGAACATGCATATCAGATACTTGGGTTTCATCGGAATTCCGACTTCAATGAAATTGTTCAGGTACTGTATCGGAGATGAGCCGCTCATTCCTAAATTATAAACGCTCAGACCGCTGTCGTTCGCAATTAAGGCCGCCCAAATATCGTCATCCGACACCCTTGATCCTTCCACGAAAGAGTCCCCTAAGGTGACTATATCGCATGAATCGAGGCTTGATTTGTTTCTGAATCCTCTGGAATCAACTGTCAGGGTGCATGCCTGGTCAGGATATCCATTTTTTATTTTAGGGCCCGGGATGGATGATTCTGGTGTATCCTCATAGGTCACTTTTATCTGCTGATTTGGAGGTCTGTGATATGTTTTTTGTGTTTGTACATATCTTGGTTTTCGCAATATTCTCGCGGCCGTATCAGCGACAGGAAGAGTTATCAGTATTGATATGAGTACAAGGACAACCGCGAAAAGACGTTTTTTGAAATTTTTATTATCGGAAGTCAGGAGGTATATAAGCATGAGTGATATTGGGACGAGGAAAAATAGTAAAGTGACTCTCTCGACGGAATATCTTCCTAGAAGTATGGGTCTGTCTTTTGATATCAATTTGCTTATGTTGCTTGGCAGAACCCAGTAGAATATGTTTAGGAGAAATATTGCCAGAATAGATATTTTACGCCAATATCTTGAGAAGAAATTCATTCTTGAAACGAGCCTCATATTGATGCCGCCTAATATAACAAAGGAAGCCTGATCGTCAAACGATGTATAAATTGTTTGAAAAATATCTTTTCGGAGTTAATCTGGCAACAGTTCTAATTAGGGATATTGTCTCGCAATGTTATGAATCTTATCTTGAAACTTTTATCCATTAAAATTGTCTCTTAATTTCAGTGTTTCGTTTTTTTTAACCTGTAAATCCGGTTTTTTATGGGCTTTCTTGATTTAGAAATACTATGGCATTTGCTCTGGATGCTACCCCTTGTCCTTTTGGCTATCAAGTACGCGGGCAGTAGAAGGTCAAATGCAATGGCTCTTGTCCTGGGACCAAGAAAAGATTCTCCTGAATGCCATACTTTGAACCCAAAGGCGCGGATGCTAAGAAATATCTTGTTGATTTCCGGACTTTGTCTTGCCGTTGTAGCTGTCGCGCGACCCAGTTGGGGAAAAAAAATATTGCCCTTCACCAGTTCCGGACGAGATATCGTGCTTGTGGTAGATGTATCCAAAAGCATGCTTGCAACGGACATACAGCCTTCAAGAATAGAACACACCAAGTGGCTTTTGAGAGAGGTCATATCATCTTGCGGGGGAGACAGATTTGGTTTGGTGGCTTTCTCAGGCATGGCATTTTTGGAATGTCCTCTTACGATAGATAAAACGACTTTGTTTCAGGCGATAGATGAACTTAAGCCGGGTTACATCCCGCTTGGTGGCACAAACATGCAAAAGGCGCTTGAGACCGCACTGAAATCCTTTGATGCCGCTGAAGGCGGGCACAGGGCTATCTTGCTCATAGGTGATGGTGATGAATTGCAAGGAGATACAAGCTCCATCCTTGACAAGCTTAAGGAGTCGGGAATTCCGATATTTGTTGTGGGGGTTGGTAACCCGGATCAAAAAGTCCCTATATCGGTGAAAGGCGAGGGAGGAGAGACTACATTTTTGCGAGATTCGCAAGGCGAGATTGCAAGCTCCAAGCTGAACGAAGATCTCTTGGCGAAGATAGCTGTTTCCTCAGGCGGAATATATGTACGCTCAACATCAGTGGAGCCCGGTTTGAAAGAAATTCTTCCAAGGATCAAAGCCCTTTCTCAAGAAAAATATTCTTCGGGTCAAAACACCAGGCCAGTGGAAAAATTTCAGATTCCGTTAGCCATCGCGGTAATTATTCTTCTTTCAAGGCTTGCGATAAGCGAAAGACGAAAGCCGATGAATCTTGCGATCGGAATATTAATATTGCTCTTCCCGAACTTTTGCCCAGGAGCGCCAGAAGCTGATGAAAACATTAAAACCTATAGACCGGAAAAGGTTCAGGACTTGAAAACTGAGAATAGCGGCAAGAAAGATCCAAGAAAGATGTACAACGAAGGCTTTGATAAACACTCAAAAAACGAATTGGATTCCGCTTCTCAGCTTTATCAGAATGCGGCTGGAAGCAGTCTGTCTGATGTCGAAACAAGAAAAAAATCATTTCAGAATTTGGGCGCTATTGAACATTCAAAGGGACGTGAAATTATAAATTCAGATCCGCATAAGGCGATGGAGTTTTTTAAATCTGCTGAAAATATGTACAGAGAATCTATGAAGGAAGATTTTAATTCTCGGGACGTATCTGAAAATCAGCAGATATTGTTGAAGGACATGGAAAAAGCCAAAAAAGCTATTGAAAAGCAAAAAGAACAGCAGGAAAAAAAGGACAAGGCCCGTAAGGAACTTGAGAAAGCGGCGCAGGAAAACAAAGAGGCTAGCAATAATCCCGGAAACCAAAAAGAAAAAGAACAGGCGAAATCTCAGACGGAAAAGGCCAAAGATGCCATGGAGCAACATATGAATCAAACCCCCGATGAAGACAAAAATGAGAAAGATAAAACGGGAAAAGCCAAGTCGGAGATAAAAAACGCCATGGATGAGCAGAAGAAAGGCGATTTTGATAAGGCTCAGGAACACCTTGAAAAAGCCTTGAAGGAATTTTCTAAGAATGAAAAAAACGATAAGGACGAAAAACAACAAGAAAAACAGCCTGAAAAGCGAAAATCGGATGAAGAGCAGAAGAAGGCGGGCGCTGATAAAAAACCAGAAGAAGAGAAGAATATAGACCCTGAACAGGCTGCTTCTATTCTAGATTTAATGGCGCAAGATGAAAATAAGCTGAGAGAAGAACTCAAGAACAGAGTTCAGGAGAATTCCAAGATAAAAGAAGTGGATAAGGATTGGTGATATTATTTCATATCTATATATATTGCCTGAAGTTAAAATGAAAAAATTATTATATAAAATTAATTTGATTGTCTTCGCGTCCTTGTCGGGATTTGCGATTTTCGCGGCTGACCCTGAACTTAGAGTCAGTCCTGATCCGCTTGTGAAGGGAGGAAATGGGGAAATTAATATAAGCAGTTCTCAAGGGCTTCCAGAATTACTTGAAATGCCGGACGTGGACGGAATCAGATGGCTTGGTAGGAGGGGGCAGTCTTCAAAGACGGAAATAATAAATTTCAAGACCAGTACACAACACACGGTATCATATGGTTTCTCTGTAGAAAAAGAAGGCGACATAAAATTCCCCGCATTGAAATTGAAGCTTGGAAACAAAAAGGTAGCCTGCGATCCTTTTACCGTTAAATCAATAACACCAAGTGTAGGCACTTTGTCATCGTCTGATTCAGAAGAAGGTCTTGAAAAATATATTTTCGCGAAAGTTTTCCCGTTAACCGATAAAAATGAATTCTATTTGGGAGAAGAAATCCCTTTTGAGATAGCCGTATTTTGTGGAAATGGAATAAGGACGGAATATTCTTGGCCTGAAATAAACGTTCCCAACATCGTATTTAAAGATTTCGGACAGGTCAACAAAGATAATCCCAAATTCGCAGGCTTCAGCACAACGACGGAAAATCTGTCAGGCAAGAGTTTCAACACGTATAGGTTTCGCACGACCTTCAAGGCTATAACTCCCGGAACGCTTTCTGGTACCGTGACTGTGCCTTGTCGAATTTTCCTGCCAAGGAGCCGGGAGCAAAGGCGTAGGCCTTCCGGTTTCGGGGATTCGTTCTTTGACAGTTTTTTTGATGATGCGTTTTCAAGTTACGAAAGGGTTGATCATACGATCTCGTGCGATATGCCTAATTTGCGCATAGTTCCTCTTCCTGAAAAACCGGCGAACTCTATTTTTACCGGTCTTGTTGGAGATTGGAAATTCTCTTTCAGGCTTTCATCAAGTAAATTCAATTTGGGAGAAAGCTTCATACTGAAGATTGAGCTGGAAGGGAAAGGAGGAATGGACAATCTTAGAGCGCCAGAATTATCTATAGAGGGATTCAGAATTTATCCGCCTGAGATAAGGAGGTTCTCATCTCCTTCGGAAATCGTCGAAAAAGCTTCTGTCGAATATGTGATTGTTCCTTTGGAGGAGGGTGAGGCCTCGCTGGACGTATCATTGTTGAGTTTCTCCTCAAGCAAAAAAGAATATGAAAAATGGACTTTTGCCAGAAAAATAACAGTGGGGAAAGCTGAAAATATCTCAAAACCTTCCGTAATGCTCGGGACGGAAACAATTCGGAGGTCAGAGGAGCCTGATAAGAAAACGCCAGATACCATGTCAGATATATTGTATCTTAAAAGAAATTCATACGGATCCGTGTCAACGCCAGTCTGGACAAACAACTTATACTTCGCCATAATCGTATTTTTTGTTGGTCCTTTTTTTCTTCTTATATCCAAAATTGTCTTTATTTTTTTCAGAGGCTCAGACAGCGTTGGGAATAGGAAGTCAAAAGCTATAAAAAGAAAGAAGTACATTATGGGAAAAATCAGAAAACTAAACGGTGAAACTTCGAACGTATTTATAAGAGATGAGCTTTGCCCTTGGTTGAACGATGTCAAAGGTTACCCGCCAGGCACAAGCGCCGAAGAGATTGCAGAAAAAATTGACGATAAGGAACTTGCTGAACTTATTTCGAACTCAGCCAAAGGAGCTTATATGCCGGAACCTCACAATAAAGATGATGAGAACGTTAGAAAAATCCTATCGAATGGGGTGAAAAGGATTGTCGGAGCGATCGTAATCGCCCTTGTCATGTTCTCAAATTTATTGTCTGCCCAGGATGTATCGACAACGGCGCTTAATAAAGATCCTTTCCAGTTATATGACGCGGGAATGTTCCAAGAGGCCGGAGCGGCTTTTGCGGAACAACTCTCAAAGAGCCCCAACGATCCGTATTTGCTTTACAACATCGGATGCTGCTCATATAGGTATGGAAGACTGTCGGAAGCCCTTTACTTTTTTGAGAAGGCCAATATGCTGGCCCCGAGGGACAGCGATATCAGGGAGAATATGAATCACACTAGGAGAAAACTGAACATTCCGGAAAAAGGCTTGACCGATAACCCAAAAGAATTGCTCCTACGCCTTAGAGATACTTTCAGACCTGATGAATGGATCCTAATATTTTCAATTTTTTCTTCGTCCGCATTGGTGGTTCTCGCGATAAGGAAAAGAATATCATACGATAAATTGTGTGTGATTTTGCTGTTCTGCTCCACCTGCGTTGCAATAGCGGTCCTTGCAATTTTTTCCCAGTTGACCGGAGATTACAACTCTGATGCAGGAATCGTCGTAAGGCGTGGAAGCGCTTTGTTTATATTGCCGTCAGAGAATTCAGAAAAGACCGAGATTCGCCCCTTTGAAGGACAAAGGGTGAAAGTTGTAGAGGAAAGAAGCGACTGGAGCATAATCAGGCTGGAATCTGGAGAGGGTTGGACTAGGAAGGAGAATGTCAGAAAATTCTGGGAATGATCCTTGGTCAGATATCTAAATCGGATTCAGGTGTCTGTTCAGTTGTCGATCCAGAAAACATCAGTTTCAGAGTAGGGAATTTCAGCCTCTCTCATTCCAGTTACGTGTCCATCTGCGAAAAGTATGTTGGCAGAGTCATTATGACGGAATGCGGTCAGGCGATGATAATAGTCCGATGGAGTTGGACGTGCGAAAACCCATCCAGTAGCCATCCAAAGGTAGTAATCACATTCACCGACAAC
>CAZXAC010000003.1:0-32785 GCA_964638335.1 uncultured Lentisphaera sp.
GGAAATATTCTCTGGCGATTTGAAGTGCTTCCAAAGTGATGAAATGCGCCCCGAGTTGTGAAGCGGACTGTGCCAGAAGGTTCAAGGCCGGGATTGAAGCCAAGTGTATGGAAAGGGCTTCTTCGGCTTTCTTCATCGCCTCCATCGGTTTATTTGTGGCGAGCATAGTCTTGCCAGCTGTAACTATTCCGGAAATTTTCAGACCGGCAATGAGTTTCCCCATGAAACCAGCCTTAGATGTATGCATCCTTTCAACTTTTCTTAACTGCTCTCTAGCCTCGATGAAGCAAGGTTCCTTCTGCACTATTCCTTTCAAAAGCATCATGCCGTAATCGTAATTGTTCTTCTGTATCGCGTCGATAGCCTTTTGATAGTTTGTCCTTATGTCCGCGGACACGTCTTTAAAACCCTTTTTCTCCATAGTTGCCATGATTTTTCTCCGAAAATATGAGGATTTGTTAAAGAATTTTTGTTCCCTGACCTCAAAAAAAAATAAAAGTATATATATTACAGCTTTATCACGAAAATCAAGCGGAGGATTTGGTATTGCTCTCGTAAATTTGCCGCTTGGATAAAAATATAGGAAATAATAAGATGGATAGCGGTGACACAATAGCGGCCATATCAAGCGCGACAGGTGGGGCGATAGCCGTAATTCGCGTTTCCGGAGATAATGCCTTTGAAACGTGCAAAGCCGTGTGGAAAAGCAATGAACTCAAGTGCAGAGAATTAATAACGCACGGTAAAATGAGCCTGGGGAAATGCGAATTTGGAAATGACATCCCCGCCGAACATGCCTATGCGGTTTTTTTTAGGGCCCCAAAAACATATACCGGAGAAGATATTGCCGAGATATATTGTCATGGAGGCGGACTTATCGCGGAAAGGATACTCGAAGCTCTCTTGAAAAGTGGAGCCCGCCAAGCGCGTCCTGGAGAATTTACATACAGAGCTTTTGTGAACGGAAAAATGGATCTCTCCCAAGCGGAAGCTGTCGCCGAGATAATATCCGCAAAAACAAAACTCGCTCTCGATCTCGCCGAAAAACAGCTCGACGGAGCGTTGAGCGAAGCCCTCAAACCGCTCTTGCGAAAACTCGAGGACATTCTCTCCGATTGCGAAGCAGAACTCGACTTCGCCGAAGAACATCAGATAGATTCCTCGACTGAAATTGTCGAAAAGACTAGGTCTGTCGCCGCGGATATTCAGAAAATCATGCTCACCGCAAATACTGGAATCTTAATAAGGAATGGCGCAAGAATAGTGATAGCCGGACATCCCAACGCGGGGAAATCAAGCCTCTTCAATCTACTACTCGGAAAAGAAAGGGCAATAGTTACAAGCCTGCCCGGAACAACTAGAGATACCATAGAGGAAGACGTGATGGTAGGAAAGATCCGCGCCACACTTATTGATACAGCTGGAATAAGACAGGCCGAAAATATAATAGAAAATCTGGGAATCCAAAGAAGCAGAAAATCCATACAATCAGCTGACATAATTTTGTGGTTGCTTGATCCTTCTGGCGACCATGATGCCCAAATCAAGGAGATGAAAGCGCATTGCTCGCTCAAGAACGGAATGGCCGTATGGAACAAGTCCGATCTGCTCAGCGAAAAAGAGAGTGCCGCACTGCCTTTTGCGGGATTTAAAGGCATTGTTATTTCCGTGGCAAAGAAAAGAGCGATAGATAAATTGAAAAATGCCTTGGAAGAATCCCTCGGAATTAGAAATGCTGGAGCAGACATAGAATTTGCCGTCAACGCAAGACATCTGAATCTTCTCTACGAAGCTTCCAACAGCATCAAAAAAGCCGAGGAAGATTTGCAAATTTCGCAAACCGAAACAGCATCGCTTTTCATAAGAAAGACAATTAGTGCGATAAGGCAGATAATGGGAGAGGAAGTTGCTCCCGACGTCCTCGATTCCATATTCTCCAAATTCTGCATCGGAAAGTAATACCACTCTAAGCTCGACACAGAACGGGTTTGGAATAAAAATTCCCTCGACCTCTCCGTCGTATCCACAGCGGCAGCTATTCCCATATACTAAAAAAAATGATTTTTTCTTGATTTGCCACTTGTAATTATTAGGGGAAGAAAATATACTTTAGGTATAATTAGGTTAAAATAGGAGCAAAAAGGTGGAAAACTTCTTCCTTGGAGAATTTTTGCATTCTTTCGATTCCCAGAGGAGAATCACGATTCCCAGCGACTGGAGAAAGGGAGCGGGGAAGGGGGCTTTTTATTTGCTTCCGGGTCGTCATAAGACTATTCAGATGATCCCCGCGCAAGCATTCTCCGAGATAATATCCAAGACAAGGAAAGTTTCATTCGCCGATGCTGAGGCATCACTCGCTCTTGCGCGTCTAGGCAGAATGGCGCAAATGTGCGACTGTGATAAACAAGGGAGAATTCAAATATCGCAAAAATTATACGACTACGCTGAGCTCAAGGACAGTGCTGTTTTGGTCGGCGCAATAAACGTGGTGCAGATATGGTCCCAGAAAAATTGGAATAGGTCCGGAGGATCTGACGAGCAGGTCCTTGATGTGATACAGAAAATAGGGGAACGTCCTGATGAAATAGCGGACATCCTCAAGGGCAAAATATGAACGAAGGGGGGCTTCATGAGCACCAGGACGAATTTAAGGTTGAGAGCGAAAAGAACGGATACCAGATTTATGCCGACGCATTCGCGGATTCGCCTCATAAACCTGTTATGGCGCGCGAAGTCCTCAGGTTTGTCCCAGAGAACAGGGAACTGAAAGTAATAGACGCAACCGTAGGGTGTGGCGGTCATAGTTCTTTGATATTGAAAAATTTTTCTGGGGCGGTGCTTCTCGGTCTGGATAGGGATCGAAGAGCGCTTGAATTCGCAGAACGGAGACTCTCCTTCGCCGGAGGAAGATTCCGGCTGATGCTAAGTCGCTTCAGTGAAATCAAATCTTGTGCCGCGGAAATGGGGTGGCTTTCGGTGGACATGATTCTGATGGATCTTGGAGTGTCATCGCTTCAGTTGGACGATCCGGCGAGAGGATTTTCATATTCCCAGAACGGACCTCTTGACATGAGAATGGGTGAGGCCGGGATCTCCGCCACAGAAATTTTGAACGGCTGTTCCAGAGAGGAGCTTGCGGAAATCTTCGGCAAATACGGTGAGCTGAGAAGACCGGGGAAACTTGCTGATGAAATACTGAAGGAGAGAGAGTTCAAAAGGCTTGAGTCCACGCAGCAATTGGCGGAAATTTGCAGGAGGATTCCAGGTCTCTCAAGGAAGATGGGACCAGCGGCTCCGACTCTTTGCTTTCAAGCGATAAGAATCGCGGTTAATGAGGAGCTCCAGGAAGTGGAAAGGGGATTGAAGGATGCCGTTGGGCTTCTCTCAAGCGGCGGCAGGATAGTAGTGATAAGCTTCAACTCTCTGGAGGATAGAATAGTGAAAAATTATTTTAGAACAGAAGCTTCCGGATGCCTATGTCCACCAGAATTTTTTCAGTGCGCGTGCGGACATAAGAAAACACTGAAGATATTGACAAAAAAACCGATGATAGCCCAAACTGATGAATCTGAAACGAATAGAAGAGCCGCTCCAGCAAAACTTCGGGCGGCGGAAAAAATATAAAAAATAAAAAGAAGAGGAAGAAGAAATGTCTTTGACAATAGATTGCCAGGTTCAGCCTGGTGCGAGAAAAAGAATGACGAGAAGAAAGGGCATGATGAATCTTGAAAATATTTATCTCGCAATAAGAATCGCCATACCCATCACGATAATATTCTGCATATATTCACTTGCGGCGTTCTTCAACAACAACACCAATTCAATGGCAAAATCCAAAGAACGGCTCGTATCCGAGATTAAAAATATTGAAATGGAAATCGAAAATGTGAAACTAAGAGTAGAGGAGAAAAAAGGCAGAAACATCTACAGCCAGATAGAGAAATTTAAACTCGATTTAAAGCTTCCTAAATGGGGGCAATACATGAAAGTAAACAATATAGCTAATGCGAAAACCGCAGCAAAACCAAAGAAAAATGTCGCTCAAAAGCGCAGAATCAGCGGGATCTGAGGGAAAAATTAACGACAGATACATGAATACCAAGAGTAAAAACGAGTCGCTACTTGTCAGGACGATTATAGTATCAGTCCTTGTTATAATTTTCTTCATACTGTTAGGAATAAAACTTCATGAGGTTCAAATAAGCAGGCATGAAGAGCTTTTCGATGAGGCTAAGAAGAGATACACCACAACGGTGAAACCAAAGGGAGACAGGGGGCGCATATTCGATATTGAAGGGAACCTGCTCGCTGGAAATCAGCCATGCTATGCGATTTCCGCAGACCCAAGCATGAAAACTTTTGAGGAAGAAAGCAGTTGCAGGGAAATCGCTGAATATTTCTCCCAAATCGCTGAAGCTGACTACGATAGAGTGCTTCCAAGGCTTTTAAACAAGACAAGGAGCGATGGTAAAGCATCAAAATACGCCTTTATAGCAAGGGATGTGGATGTTGAAACGGCCGATATTATCAAGAAGCATATAGCCGAAAAAAAATGGAAGGGAATAGCATTCGTAGAAGAAACCAAAAGATTTTATCCGTGCAATGAACTCCTCGCAAATATCGTTGGCTTTGTAAACATAAGCGAAGGACGACAGATTCCGCAGGGTGGAATAGAAAAGATAAAACAGAACTCAATCGGATCGGAAGATGGAAAAACCGTAATTGAAAGAGACAGAAAAGGAACTCCGTTCGAGGAACGTGTAATACAGAGAAGTCGCGATGGCGTTGATGTATATCTTACTGTTTCTCAAAAAATACAGATGATAGTCGAAGAAGAGCTCGATAAACTTGTACAGCAATACTCCCCAAAGTCCGCTTACGTTGTAATGGTCAACCCCAGAAACGGAAACATAATGGCGGTAGCCCAAAGACCGACATTCAATCCGAACGACAGAAAAACTATGAACGATCCTGAGGCATGCAGAGATAAGGTCATAACGGACGTTTTTGAGCCCGGCTCCATAATGAAGGCCATAAGTGTGTCAGGAGCTCTTGATTTTGGCGTAGTAAGACCAGAGACAAAATTTAACTGCGAAAACGGACTGGGATTCTTTGCTGGAAGGTCGCTTAGAGACGCCCATCCGTGCGGAATCATGCCAGTAAGCGAGATAATACAGAAATCAAGTAATATCGGGACAGCGAAAATAAGTGAACAAATGGGAGAAAAAAGACTGTATAATATTCTCTGTAGATTTGGATTTGGACAGAAAACCGGAATACCGATACAACCGGAGGCAACGGGTATATTCAGGCCCTTGCAAAAATGGGATAAGTTGTCATTGTCTCGTTTCGCCATAGGGCAAGGAATAGCGGTAACCCCTCTGCAGATGGTTCGAGCCTACTGCGCGATAGCAAATGGCGGGAAGCTAGTAAAAATAAGACTGATAGACAGGGAGGTGAATCCGGAGACTGGCGAAGTCCTGAAAATCAGTGAAGAACCTGCTCCTCAGATATTCACTAGAAAGGATACGTCAAGGGAAATGATCGAAATGCTCAAGCTTGTCACAAAAAAGGGTGGAACCGCTGAAAGAGCAGCCGTCAAAGGATATGATGTGGCTGGGAAAACTGGAACATCTCAAAAAGCCGTAAACGGAGTATATTCGAACTCACAGTATCACTCATCTTTTATCGGTTTTGTCCCCGCGGATGATCCTGCTTTCGTAATGATAGTCACCGTTGACGAACCGCAGGGAAATCACTATGGAGGTGTGGTTGCCGCTCCAACATTCAGGTTCATATCCGAAAAAGTGTTGCAAATACTGAATGTACCACCGCAATATCCGGAAGAGTATGAATCGGCATCCGCCAAAAAAAACAGTGAATAAGAACCTTAAAGAACATCTCGCACAATTAAAGCAAGTCTTAGTCAATGTGTCTGGAAATGTCGATTTCATTCCGTCGTCGTTGTCGGCATCTTCCGCGAGAGTTTCCGCCGGTTCAGTATTCGTCGCCGTTAAAGGGCAGAAGAATGATGGGCATAATTTCATAAAAAATGCCATAGGATCAGGAGCTTCGGCGATAGTATTTCAGGACGGCGAAAATCTTGATCTCCCAAATTCACCCATTCCAGCGATGATAAAAGTCTCAGATAGCCGCCTTGCATACTCTATATTGCTCGAAAGCTTTAACGACTTCCCCTCATCCAAGCTTAAGCTAGTCGGCATCACAGGCACCAATGGAAAAACCACATGCGCCTACCTAATTCGAAAATTCCTATCGTCCGGGAACGGAAGATGCGGACTCATATCAACTGTCGAATATTCCACTCCTTCATGGTCGATGGATGCCTCGAGGACAACCCCCGATCCGGAATTTATGCAATACTTGTTCTCTAAGATGATAGATGAAAGATGCCAGCACGCTGTCATGGAAGTTTCAAGCCATGGTCTTGATCAGAATAGAACTGGAAATGCGAAATTCGCAGGAGCAATATTTACAAACCTTAGCGGCGACCATCTCGATTATCATAAAAATATGGAAAATTATTTCCAGGCAAAAAAAAGACTTTTCTCTGATCATCTGGCGGAAGATGCATTCGCTGTTATAAATGTGGACGATATATACGGAAAAAGATTGTTTTCAGAAATAAAAGACAAGCAGACAATATCGTGCGGATTCGGGGAAGCTTCAGACGCCTGTATTCGCAATTTCTCAGGTCGGCCCAACGGATTGGAATTTGACCTCGTCTTCAAAGGGGAGTCTAGAAGAATATCATCCAATCTTTGTGGAAGATACAATGCGATGAATATCGCGGAATCATTCATACTTGCGATGCATCTGGGTGCAAAGCCGGAAGAAATGTTTAAAATCCTTCAAGATGTCCACGTTCCGGGGAGATTGGAAAAAATACTGCTCAAAAACGGTGCCGTGGCTTTTGTGGACTATGCCCACACCGACGATGCCCTTGAAAAAGTCCTGTCAACTCTAAACGAAATAAAAGAAGGCCGTATAATATGCGTCTTTGGTTGCGGAGGCGACAGAGATAAGAGCAAAAGACCTAGGATGGGAGCCGTATCTGCGAAATTCGCAGACATATCAATAATAACGAGCGACAATCCGCGGAGTGAAAATCCCCTCAAAATAATTGAAGAAATAATAGACGGTGTAAAAGACAGAAGGGCATGTTTCAACATACCAGACAGGGCTGAAGCGATAAGAACTGCAGTGGAAATTTCCAAAGCCAACGATATCATCATTGTCGCCGGCAAAGGGCATGAGAAGGGACAGCAATTCATTAATGAGACGCTTCATTTCGACGATCGTGAAGAGCTTGCGAAATACGCAAAGTGAAATTTCCAGCCCGTGAAAATGATTTCTTCGATTATTATTAGCGGCGGAATTCCGCCTCCCAGTTCCACATCTGAATATTTCGGAATCTTTACCGCCTAGGCGGGTTTACTATCTCTTTGAACGCAACTGAGTATTAATTCCCGTCTCCAGCCAAGGAAAAATGGTATTCCACTTTTTGCTCAGGATGGCCTGAGAAACGTTTGCTTTCTGGCTGGGGTTCGTCTGGACTGAGAAGTTCGTATCCTTCCGAATGAAGGGCTCTTACAATCTTCACAAGACGCATTTTCTCCGTAATTAAAACGTGCTCATTCCCGTCCTTTTGGAATGATTCAATTCCGGAATTTTTTAAGATGTCGGATATTGATGGAGCGAGACCTTCCTTGTTCCAGATCCATACGTGTCTTACTATGTCGTTTATGTTGGCGGCGCTCTCGCCCGGGACCGCTCCGAAAATAATTCTTTTTGAAGTGGTGTTTGTTTCGGCAGAGCCTGTGTTCCTCATATCAGAAATTTCAAAGGAATTCAGAGGGGAATGCGGCATGTTTTCATTTTTGTCGGCTATTTGATGTGTTGGCTCTTCCTTCTCTTTATTGATTGGCTGCAGTATGAGATCTTTATTCTTAATTTTTTCAGATTTTTCCAACGCAAGCAATTTATTTTCACCTTTTCTTTCAGTTAAATCAAAAATGTAAACAGCCGAGCCTGCGAAAATCGCAATTACTGCAGCCACTCTAAGAAAAATTTCCCAGTAAGGAGTAAGTTTCGTTGCGGAAATGCGATTCTCTGATCTCAGCGCTTCCACGGTTTTCCTTGATACGCAATTAACCCCCGGAGGATTAGATAATGATAAACTTATCGCTTTGGATATCTTGGAGAGCCTGCTCACTTTCAGACGGCATTCCTCGCAGGATTCAATGTGAATATACGCTGGACTTGAGCGGGACAGTTCTCCATCGCAGTAGGCGCTCAAATCCTCCAATAGAGGGCATTTTCCACCTTTTACATTCATATACTTCCTCCAAGCTTGCCGGCGATTATCGCACGTCCCCTTAAAATCCTCGTCTTTACGGCCTCTAGGCTGCACCCCAATGTATCAGCTATCTGTTGATAGCTCATATCGTTCACATGCCTTAAAACTACCGCCTCACGCAAAGTATCAGGCAGTTTTTCAATTTCATCAAAGATCTTTTTCTCAATTTCCCCCATCGCAAGCTCCTTGTCCGGCGGAGGAACGTTGGACGGTAGATCCAAATCCTCTTTCCTGTCGAAATCAGGATCGCTAGAAGTTTCAGAAATACTTATATTCAACCCATCTCCGCGCGAACGATTCCATTTATAACGGTTTCGCGACAAATTCACAACTATTCGATAAAGCCACGCCGAGAAAGATGCGTCCTCCCTAAGCATGGAAATCTTTTTGGAAGCTTTGATAAAGGCATCTTGAACGACTTCCTCCGCATCCTCCTTGCATCCAAGCAAACCGTACGAAACGCTAAACATCTTCCCGCTATGGAGCCTTATCAGCTCCTCAAAAGCATCATTGGAGCCTTCTATCGCCCTCCGCACAAGATTTTTTTCGTCTTCGTAAGCTTCCATTTTTATAAGACAGATATTTCGATTAAAAGTTTTCTTTTTTATCAGATAAAATTTGCGAAAATCAACTTGCAGGATAGAATTTACATTCTTTCACAATTATTTCAGCTTTACAATCATGAAAAATATCGGAATGGTCCAAATATATACCGGAGAAGGCAAGGGCAAGACTACCGCGGCTTTGGGATTGGCTCTGCGCGCCGCAGGTGCCGGGATGAAAGTGTTTTTTGGTCAGTTCATAAAGTCGGGCAGGACTTCAGAAGCAAAAATCATACGGGAAACCCTCCCGATGATAAAAATGAATTCTTTTGGGAATGGTCGACTAATTAAGGGGAAAGCATCCAGGGAGGATATACTGAGAGCGGTTAATGGATTGAATGAATGCGCTAGATCCGCGTCATCAGGCGAATATGATATGGTGGTTCTTGATGAGGTGTTCCACGCAGTAAGATGCGGGCTTGTGTCTGAAAACGATTTGATCCGTGTTCTCATGCGAAAATCGCGGAACACCGAATTGGTGCTTACCGGGCGCGGCGCGTCGAAAAAATTAATTGCGATTGCGGATCTTGTCACCGAAATGAAAGAAATAAAGCACTACTATAAAAAAGGTTTAAAGGCGAGAAAGGGTATAGAATGCTGAAAGAGAATCATAAATTGATGATGAAATGGTGGGACGAAAATTCCACTGAATACGAGGCGGTATTTTTCGATATAGATGGAACTCTTATAGCGGGCAGGCATCAGATCCCTGGAGCCGCGAAGTTTCTGCGAACGCTCGCGGACAGAAAATTCCCATATCTCCTGCTTACTAACGACGGTAACCACTCCGTAGAGGAAAAAAGCCGTACTCTCGCCAGAGCCGGATTGAATGTGCCGCCGCAAAACTTTGTTTCATGCAGTATGGCTCTAAGAATCTTTGTAGAAAAAAATAAATGCCATGGAAAGAAATTCTTCGTAATGGGGGACCTCGGGAAACCTTGCTTCGCTCAGAAAGCCGGACTTAAGGTCGAGCGCAAGCCGTCGGAAATTTCATCTTGCATGGGCGTGATAGTGGGGGAGGGTGTATATGATTGGCAGAAGGCATTTTCCGCGGCAATAAATTTTTTTACGCTAAATCCCTCCGCTCCTCTGCTTGTTCCTAATCCAGACAGTTATTGGCCCAACGGTCCGAATGGAGACATAGGAATTGGCGCCGGAGGAAAGGCGAGATTCATCTGTACCATACTCAGAGAGTACGGAGTGAAATTGAAACCGCTATACTTCGGCAAGCCGTACAGGATGATCTACGACTTCGCGATGAGAGAATTAAAAGAGATATACCCAAACAAATACCCATTCTCTAAAAATAAAATTCTCATGGTGGGGGATTCCTTGAGGTCAGATATAAAGGGCGGTAATAGATTCGGCATTAAAACTGCGCTTGTCCTGACGGGAATAACAAAGACATCCCACCTCAAAAAAACAGAAAAATGTCTTACCCCCGACTTTGTGTTCGAAAGGCTGGCATGAATCTTTTGCTACCCCTCCAATAGCGTGGGGGTAAATGGGTACCTGTGTTCCAAGTAAAGATGTGTGCATTGATTCTTGGATCGGGGGTATAGTGTTTTTGTATGATTGCTTTGTCTACAAAACGGCTTTCTTTTTCATTTTGGGTACCGAAGAGGCTATCTCAAAGAAGTGTTTACCGTGGATTATTTGCATAAGAAGGTCCGCTGTGACTTTTCCGACACCCTTTATTTTTAGAACATCCTCTCTTGATACGGAATCAAGTGGCATGTCGTACTCGAGCAAAGGGATTGTGACCCTTTCGAGAGCATTTGCGATTGGAGGGTTTTTAGTTTTCAACAATATTTGAAGTCTGTAGAGCTTTTCGATTATTTCCTGATTTGTCATTTTTATCAAGAATCATCTGCTTGGGTTATTGAATAAGAGCGAGTTTCGGCAGGATCGACTACTGATTACATTTTTGATTTCTTTTTCATGAACTTGCCGATAAGATTTACGACCTCGGCGTTATCAAAAGGTTTATCTAGGAAGCCAAAGGCTCCTCTAGTCTTCAATTCATCAATACTTATATCAAGCTTGCCCGACATCAATACCGTCGTTATTGGGAGTTTCTCCTTCTTGATAGTGTCCAATATCTGTAGACCTGAGATGCCAGGCATCATTACGTCAAGGAATAAAATATCAGGGGGGGCAAGCCTTATGAGATTCAGGGCTTCTGAAGGGGATGTGATAGCTTTGGCGTCCTTACAACCTAGGAGAGACAGCGTTTTTGCCATAGGAACGCATATGTCTTGTTCATCGTCAACAACAAATATTTTCAATCCAGATATGTTTAATTCTTCTGCTCTCGCGCTTTTTTTCGGGTCGGATACGATTGTTGTGATCGAGCTGTTTGGTATAAATATCTTAAATGTGGTTCCCGTTCCAGTCTGACTTTCCAAAGATATTCTGCCTCCGTGGGACTTAACTATGCTTTCACATACCGAAAGACCTAGACCAGTGCCTCTTATATTGAAAGCATTTGATTGAGTCGCTCCCTTGGTCGTGAAGAATGGCGTGAAGATCATGCTTTTTGTTTCCTCGTCCATTCCTATTCCATCATCTTTTATGCAGAGATTGACTCCGTCTTCCTTGTTTTCTGTATATATCTTTATAGAGCCGGAGCCTTTCGGGAATATGGCGTGCCTGGAGTTAAGGATCATATTGACCAAGACCTGATGATATTGATCCCTGTCAACACAAACCGCAAGATCGCTGGGAATGTCTATCTGCGGTGCGATATTTTCAAACCTCATTTGCTCTACTTGCAGAGATATTGCTTCGTTGACTATGTCTTTGAGCAGATGTGTCTCTCTTTTTAAAGGTTTTGGCCTAGAAAAAGACATTATCTTAGAGACAATTTCCTTGCCTCGGTTCACTTGACGATTCATAAGCTCTGAAAGTTCCTGTAAGTTTTCTTGGCTGGCTCCATTCATCGTGGCCAGTTGTATATTACCCTTCATTATCATAAGGACATTGTTGAATTCGTGTGCGACTCCGGCAGCTAACTGACCGACTGCCGACAGCTTTTCAGACCTTACTAGGTGTTCCTGCAGTTTCTTGTTTTCCGTGATGTCCTGAACTATAGGAACAAAGAACATTTCCTTTGAGAATTTCAGAACTGAAATATTCAACATCATCCATACGTCTCTGCCTTTTTTATTTCTTGCCCGCTTTTCTGTTGAAGAATTGTTGGACTCGCCAGACATGAGTTTTTTGATCATTTCGGATATTTCCACCGCATCATCAGGATGCCAGAGAAGGCTGAAATCCATGCCCTCTATCTCTTCTTGAGAATATCCCAGGATATCCGCATATTTCTTGTTGACTTTCAGTACTTTTCCTCTCGAATCTACTTGTCCTACCCCGACGGCGGCCTGTTCGAATAATGTCCTGAATTTTTCCTCACTTTCTCTCAACGCCATGTCCTTTAGTCTCTTTTGTATTATCGTTATAATTAGGGTCAACGATAATAGGCAAAAAACGGTCAGTGAAGTCAAAATAGAAATGAATAAAGGCTTGTTTACCGAATAGAATCTTGAAGGTCTGTTAAGAATTTCACTTTCGGGAGGAAGAGAGTTCAGGGGAATTCCGAATCGTTGTAGCGCGTCATATTCGAAAACATACCTAAGCGGAGTTTCAATCACGAAAGGAAACGAGTCTACAGGGGCACCTTTTATTATCTCTTTCATCATCCTTCCGGCTATTTCTCCCTGATCCCAACCCGTGAGTAGCTTTCCCCCAACAACACCAAACATCATACGGGAATCATTGCCGGCAAAGACCGGAGCTCGCGATGCTGACACTATGGAATTCACGGCTTCTTCCATGGAAAAAGATTTTCCTTCGGAATCGTTAAAAAATGATAGCATCAAGACTATATGTTCCTGCCCAAGTTTTGATAACTCGCTCAGCGTTTCCGAGATAGTATGTTCGGAAAAATTCCAGTATATAAAGGTTTTTCCAGGGAATCTTTCTTCCACTTTTCTCACACCTTCAAAATGGGCGCGCCCAGTGAGGGAATTGTCTGAAATTACAAATATCTTGTTAGCTGTAGGAAAGAGCTTCAATCCTATATCGCACGAACCGGCGTAATCCTGCGTTTCCGCTACGCCAGTGCATTCAGGCCAGTCTTCGGTCATCTTCGGATCAAAGTTGTTGATTCCGCAAAATACTGTTGGAATGTCTTTGAACAAGGTTTTTCTTCGCGCTCTCGCGAAATCAAGAGCATCGTTGTCACAGAGAATTACTCCGCACATCTTATTCTTAGACATCCTGATGGCTAGACTGCGCTCCAAAATACTGTCTATTTCCGAGGAGCGTACACGTTTGGCATCCATGTATACGACATGTAAATCATAGCCGTTCTTGGCGGGAAGAATGGATGTTATCCCACTATGCTCCAGGTCTGTCCACAGGTAACCATTGTTATATGAATGTAAGACAAGAATGTTGTGTTTGTAATCACTAGGAATATTTATTTGTTCGGAACTAAGTTTAGATGGAATAAGGAGGGACAGCGTAAAACAAATAAACGCAAAGCTGAAAAACTTAGTTGCCATATAAACAATAATTTTTGTTTCCGCTGTTTGCCAAATTAAAACACAGGATAACCATTCCTGCGTACTCAAACAGCCTTACTGTCTTACTCAAATCGAACTTTTCAGGTCAGCCCCTGCCACCTTTAAGAATGACCTCCAAGTCTTCCATTTCCGCCTGCAAGTCCTCTTCGTGTTCGACCTCGTCCTGTAGAATTTGCAATACTATATTGTACGTGACAGGATCCTTGCCTTCCGTCAGCTTTACCAATTTCTTGTAGGTGTCTATAGCGCACTGTTCACCCTTGATATTCTGCTCGAGGACGTTTTTTACAAAAGGATTATCCGGAGCATCATATCCGCAGTTGGTATGCTTGTACCAGTCGGCAGGTTTGTTTATAGGAGTTCCACCGAGCTGTATTATCCTATTGGAAAGCATGTCTGAATGACGAAGCTCATCGGCGGCATGCTGGGTGAGTTCGGCAATCACGGCCTCTTTCATTGGACCTTTTATCACTTTCGCTCCTATCCAATATTGGTAATATGCCAGCCACTCATCGCAGAAAGCCTTGTTCAGGATGGATACCAATTTCTTGACGTCCATATCAACAATCTGAATACCTTTTGTTCCCATTTTTGCCCTCCTGGAATTTGTTTTTTAGCTCAGCATTTATAAACTTAAAAATATCATGCTATTATACACCTCTTGTAATACTTTATCAATCAGGAAGCTTTTTTTTAGGTTTGAGGGTTTAAATTACGTGCAATAATGAAACTCGCAATAATAAAAGAATTTTTAAGAAGTCCGAGGACTGTGGGAACTGTGTTTCCAAGTTCCCGCCATCTTGCCCATCAAATGACGGCAGGAATAGGTATTGAAAGGGCTCGTTCCGTGGTAGAGATCGGTCCGGGTAGCGGAGCCTTTACCGGAGATATAGTGAAAAAGATGTCGGCCGACGCCAAGTTCATAATGGTCGAGTTGAACAGGGACTTTTATTCTCGTCTTACGCAAAGATATCCCACGTTGAAAGTCATCAATGACTCCGCTGAACGCTTGGTCGAAATTCTCCGAGGCGAGAATATTGAAAAGGCGGATGTCGTGGTATCAGGTCTCCCATGGGCGGTCTTTCCGGAAACCCTTCGGACGCGAATAATGGGCCAGATACACGATTGCCTTGCTGATGGAGGTCACTTTTCCACCTACGCATATTTCCAAGGATGTTATCTGCCTTCAGGAAGAAAGTTCAAGAAGATGCTAACGGAGAAATTCGCAGAGGTAAGACGATCTCCGCTGGTTATAAGGAATCTCCCTCCGGCATACGTCTATCACTGCAAAAAACACTGAAGCTTCGACGCCGATGGTCCGATTATTAACCGAACTGGCTTCTTTTCTGTGCGCGCATTTGATCTGATAGTCCAACACTTACATTCAAGCCGCTGCTTGAAGTGTAAAATCTGAGCTACATCCTTTCTTCCGCTTTGCGTATCTTCTCAAGTATTTTGGGAACGTCGGAATCTTCGCTGAATATTTCTGAAGCTGTTCTCCAATACTGTAATGCCTCTTCCCGCTTTCCTATGGCATCGCATATGTCTCCTGCATGATCGTATACGACAGCATCTGGGCCGTCCTTTAGATTCTTGATGGATTTGTCTATGTATTCGTAGGCTTTGTGAAAATCTTTTTTTCTATAATACAGCCACGCCATGCTGTCTAGATATGCGGCGTTTTCTGGTTCAAGAGTTAAGGCTTTTTTTAACAATTCTTCGGCAAGAGCTAGTTCCCTGTCAAGATTTGCCAGCGTGTAGCCTAGGAAGTTGCAAATCTCATGGTCATCAGGATATAGATTGTTGACCTTTTTGAGAATTTCAATGGTCCTATCATGTCTTCGCGCCCTGTCGTTCACATAAGCGGCATAAAAATAGAAATCCTTACTTAAAAAAGACTCATTGGATTGTTCCAGTGCGAGCTTCTCAGCTTCATCAATCGAGTCAGCTGCCTTCTGGTCTTCCCCGATCTTTCTCAAGCATATAGCCTTCGAATAAAATGCTTCCGGCATTCTTTTTAGCGAGGCAAATTTTGATATAGCCTTCTCATTCATCCCGGCGTTCATGTAGGCTATAGCAGTCATATAGGAGGCTATTTCTTTCTGTCTTGGTGAGCTTATGAACTCCGCCCACTCAAAAGCCCTTACAGCTTCATCATATTTTCTCGACTCGATTGCAGCCCTTCCGTACTGCTCGAAGAATCTAAAATTGGATTTAAATTTGTCAGAAAGCTCTCTCCATAACCTTCTCGAACTCGCAAAATTCCCCATATCTTGAAAAACCGTTGCCAGCACAAGCTTGGCTTCGATATTTTTTGGATCATCTATAAGTTTCTCAATTATCAGATTCTCAATCCTCTCCACCAAGCCAAATTTCTGGCATATTTCAACAATTGGAGCAAGCTCTATTGTCCTTATGTCGTCCGATATCTTATCCGAGTCCTCGTCTTTCAATGGCGAAGAAGTCAGTTCATCCAGCCATATTTGCTCAATATGCTCGAAATGATCCATCATCTTGCTGTAAAAACGCCTTTCCATGTAACCGGAAAAAAGGGAAAAATCCCTTCTTTCGGCTTTTTGTGAGAAAAATATGAACGCTGATCTCCTGAACTTGAAATTATCCCTAACTGATGGTTTCGCTACCGCGCTGTCGTAAAGTTTTTCGCCCTTCGCAAGATCCCCTTTTTTGGAATAAAGTTCCCCGAGATGAATTACCAGTTCTACATAATTTCTCCCATACTCATAATTTTCTAAATCCTCAATAGCATCAAGAGTACTTTCGATCATTTTTATAGACTCATCTTGTTTGCCGAGTCTCGCATAGGCTAGGGCGGATGCGAGTGCGAGAGAGTCGCTATGGGGGGCTTTCTTTGCTATCGGGGATATGCAGTCGATAAGTTTCTGAGGCTCATTTTTCTCCAGCCAGTATGCCATGAGCATAGCTAGAGGAAGCTTCCCGTTTGGATCTATTTGAACTATCCGGATAAGCTTTTCAGCATCATCATCCCCGAGACTGCCATCCTGCATGAGCTTGTCAGATATTTCTGCGAATTTCGCAAAAGCCTCGACCGCTTCCTGGTCGGAATCCTTTTCCTCTTTTCCGGTAATGGATTTTTCTTCAAGAAAATCAAAAGCAATATCCGAAGAAAAGACAAGATTTGAACAGAAAAGAAATAGACAAAAAAAGACCTTGTGTTTAAGGAATTTCATCTTATTCTTTTTATGGATTTTTGCGGTATCTAGAGCCGACTACTTGTTCTTATGCCTGCTGGCTCTTCTCTGTTTTCTGCGTTTATGCCTAGAAATTTTCTTCTTCCTCTTCTTCCTAAGATTGCCCATTTCAACACCTCTTTTTGAATTATATCGTTTCGTGCTGTAATTTTTGAAGTTTCAAACAATAATTCCGGATTCATTTAAATCAAATGCCTACAGAAAAAAAAGACTGCACACAAAAAAACACGATTAGAGTTGATATTATTCAGCTCCTTGTCTCTTTATTTTGCGTTTTTTCCTGCCTAACTGTAGCGGTTTCGTTTATAAGAGGGAATCCATCCAGAATATTCCACATCCCAAAATACGGTGCCCAGAAAAAAGATGCTGAAAAATGGTTTGAATGCGTTAAAGAGGGCAGAGCGAAAATGTCCGAATTGTTTGCTGGGAGGATGATCGATGATTCATTTATTGAGCTTCCAAATCCTGATTATCTTGATATGGCGAGATTATCAGGACTGAGTTCCTCAATTATAACAGGACCATACTCAAAAATAGACTCGTCTAGATGGATTGACGCCTTTGAATCCGCGAAAATCGCAAAAGAAATATTAGCTTCATGCCACAGTGATTCTGAATTTCCCCAAAGCCTGATGAAATTTCTCAAGAGCAAATTCCAAATTCAAGCAAAACATGACGGAGAAAAAATCCCGGCAACCTTATCAGAAATAATGTCCCAGGACAATGCCACAGTCAATGAGCTCTCAAGGCTGGCCTCAGAAATATCTAGACAAGCTGGATTTGACGCCGTCGTAGTGACCTTGCATAACGACAAGCAGGAGAATATCGGACTCCTCTTGGAAATTAGAAAGAGTTCTCTCCGTTCAATCATTGATTTTACCAGGGGAGCCGTATATGAAAATCTCAGCGTAAAAGACCTTCTGCAAGCTAAGGGAAATCCTGCTTTCGCACAAAACCTTGGAGCGAAATTCGCAAGGTACCATATACCGGTGGAGCCTGCGGATTTCAAAAAAGCGAATTCAAAACTGCGCCTTAAATTGAAAGAGCTGGCTCCGGAACTCAAATTGCCCGTTTTCGCAGAAGACCCAGCGCAAAGAATGCAAAATGAAATATCCTCTAGAAGTCAGGAAAAAATCCCAAGAATGCTCTTCGCATACTGGAATTATCCATTTCTCGTTCTTGCAAAGGAAGATGCTTTACAGAAGATATACTAAATTTGAATTATTTTGTAGGCATTGTATATTACTGGTGAAGCAGGGTGAACCTCTGAACAATAATGCAACGGGGCAGCAACGCCTTAATTTTTATGTCTGCGGAGACATCCCCTGCTTCGCTTTTCCACTTTGAAAAAAACATCCCCCATGATATTTTCTCCGGAATGCGAAATTACTCCAAGAAAATACTCTTGTCTTCGATTTTGATACGGTCAATCCGGAATCTCTCACTGCTCTTGTCATTTTTCATTCTGCCGTTTTTTCTTCCAGCCTCAGAACTTAAGATAAGTTCCGGCGGAAGAATAAACACCATAGACCCAGCTCTGGCTGCAGATTTTATAAGCGCATATATCGTAGCATCGATGTATGACACGCTTCTAGAATACGACTACTCAGGACGCCCTTACAGCTTAAAACCGTCAATGTTGATAGAAATGCCCAAAATCTCACAGGATATGAAGACATACAGTTTCCAGCTTAGAGAGGATCTGTTTTTCTCCGATTCAGGATACTTTAGGGGAAAAGATAGAAAGAGCAGAAAAATTATTTCTCGCGATGTCGCATATTCTTTCATGAGATTGGCTGATGCAAGGCTAAATTCTCCCGGATTTTGGATATTCAGAGGTAAAATAAAAGGGATAGATGAGTTCCGTCGAAAAAGTTCCTCCGCCGCCAAAGACGATATGTCAATATACGAGAAGCCATGTGAAGGCATAAGAATTATAGACGATTCAAAATTTGAAATAGAACTTAATAATCCTGATCCAAGATTCCTGTATATGCTTGCAATGCCATACGCTTCTATAATGTCATACGAAGCGGGACTCGCAAGAGGAAATGATTTTTCCGACGAAGCGTCAGGCTCAGGACCATACATTCTCGACGAATGGATACGGGATTACAAAATGACCTTCTTGAAGAATCGTGATTTTCGCAAAGAATACTTCCCCCAAGCTGAAAGTGAAACAGATAGAAACATCTCACTCCCGTTCATAGATAAAATAACATGCTATCTCGTTCGACAGCCGTTGTCTGGCTGGTTGATGTTCCTCCGCGGCGAACTCGATTTCGGTGGAATTGACAGGGAAAATTTTGACGCCGTAATAGACCCCTCCACAAGAGATATTAACCCAGCACTTAAAAACATGGGAGTAAAACTTGTAACAACACCAGAATTCCAGATAAATTATGTCGGATTCAGCTTTACCGACAAGAAACTAGCCGGTAATATCAAGCTCAGAAAAGCTATAAGTCTCGCATACAACACGGAGACAAGAATAATACATTCAAATTACTCCCTGCGGAAGGCCAACGGTCCCATACCTCCTGGAGTGGCGGGATATGATGATGAATATCTCAACCCATATTCCGTATACAATCCGGATCAGGCAAAACGATTGCTTGCCGAAGCCGGATATCCTGAAGGGATTGACCTGGAAACAGGGAAGAATCTTGAATTCAGTTTCGATCTTGGAGACACCTCTTCGTACCATAGGCAGATAGCCGAGTTGATGGTTGATGACATGAAAAAAATAGGAATAAAGATAAACCCTGTCCTGAATAATAAACCTCGTTTCTTCCAGAAGCTCTCCGACGGGCAGATGCAGTTGTTCAGGATATCATGGGTGGGAGATTATCCGGATGCGGAAAATTTCCTCCAGCTTTTTTATGGAGCCAATGCGGGCAAATCGAACAGAGTCTTTTATAGAGATAAATTTTTTGACAGCCAATTCGAGGAGGTAATTGGAGCGATGGATAGCCCCGAACGCACAAGAAAATACTCGGCTATGGCGAAATATATCACCGAACAGTGCCCTTGGATATTCGAGAGCTCGCCGGTAACATACCAACTTGTACATGGCTGGGTAGAAAACTTCATACCGCATAATTTCGCTAACGGCAGATGGAAGTACCTTTCAATAAATGAAAAGAAGAAGACTGCCTTGAAGAAAAAAATATCCCCAGTGAAATTCTAACCCGCACAATAATGCCTTATATTATGACTGCATCGGTGTCGCTTCCTTTCTCGAAAAATGAGTTCAATCGATTACGAATAAGAACTGTTTTTCCACACAGGTTTTTGGCGCGAAAAAGGGGCGGATTCTGTCGGATTATTCTCACAGTTGAAGCTGTGAACTATAACGTTTCTGTTGCGCTAATTTAAATACTCATTGTTTTCATTCAGAATTCGTCAGTTGGACCGAATCCGGTTGGTGCCTGTTTGTCGGAACTCTCTTTTATGGGACTGACATTAGCAGGTGGCTCCTGTTTTTCGACCGCTGTTGCTGGAGTAGGAGCAACTGCCTCCTTGGCTTTTTCCGATATTATCGGAGCCGGAACAGGGGCTTGTACTGGCGCTGTCTGTGCTGGTTGTGGTTTTGGTGCTGGAGTCTGTTTGACTGCTGGAGGCGGGGTTGGTTTCCTTTTGGCTTCCTTCAATCTTGCCCTTGCCTGATCTATGGGAATATTTAGCCATAGATTCATAAACAAGTCGGCTTGACTTGCCGCCATTTTTTCTTTCATTGCTTTTTCCAATATCACTGCGTCATTGTCAGTAAACGGGGTGTTGCCTCTGTCAACTGGATATCCGGAAAGAAACAAATATTCTTTCAAGTACGCATTTTTCTGCGCTGTGGGCAATTCGTCAAACTCATCTCGGAGGCGTGCTATCATCTCGTTGTTAGGTTGAGCTCCCGGTATGCATTTCCAGTATGGAACTTCGACATATTTACCAAGGACTTCAAGGACACTGAGTTCCACAAGAAGCCTTATCGCATAATGGACACCCTGTTTTTTCTGCAACGAATAGTCGAATGAGAATCCGCTTCCCTGAAAGAAAAATCCCAGGCTTGCGGTGGTTCCGGTCTTCCTTAGGTTAATCGTGTTTGATGCTTGGACGCCGGGGACTGCCGCCTGCGTGGAGTAATTCAGTATGTGCAGATCCAGTCCGAGTCTAGATATGTTGCCACCTGACTGGTATCCGGCACCTCCGTCGTAGTCATAATTTGACCCGAAATCACCTTCTGAAACTTGCCCTTCAAGTTTTAGTCCGCGTTTCTTTTCTATCAAGTCTTTGTCATATTCCGTCATGCCGCCGGCGATGACCGCTTGTGGAAGTACCCTGTTTATTTTTCCTCCGGTGGTTGTCTCTCCCACGTAGTATGTGGGATCGTAGGGTATATATATGATTTGTTTTCCTATTTTATTCAGACCTGTAGCTATCATTTTTGAAACGTCATCAGGAAGCCCTTTTTCGGCGGTTGCGTTTGTAATCGGCTTGCTTTGGACTTTCAAATCGGGGATTCCGTAAGCTTCGAGCATTTTTCCGAATGCTTTTAGAGAGTCGTCATAAGGAGTCGCCCGCTGATCCGGCGTGCCGGTTTCTTTTTCCAGTTCTGCTATTTCGTCGTCATGGATTTTTCCTCCGAACCAGTCAAAAACCGAGCATGATGTAATCAGAACAGATGTAATTGCCAGCAATGAGATAAGGATTTTATTTTTCATGTTTTCTCCTTTAAAAATCTTCTTCTTTTATTTTTCCGAAGCCCAGTGGAGCTTTTTTATCCAATAGTTTATTGATTTCGCCTATCTTGTCCTTCAAAGATTGATTGTCTGGCATTATCTTAAGTGCCTTCGAATATTCTTCTTTTGCTTTCAAGTATTTTCCCGACTTGAAAAGGCTGTCTCCATCGGCAATCATTTTTTTTGCATTTTCGAGGTCCGCCGTCCTGCGTGCCGCCAATCTTTTGATTTCAGATATTATATCTGCGCATCGTTTGTCGTTTGGCTTTATCTTCAAGGCGTCTTCATATATTTTCAGGGCAGCATTTTTATTGCCTGAGTTCAGAAGCGAGTCGGCTTCTGCGACTAAATTCTTGAATTTCGAATCGACCATTTTCTCTTCCTCTGCGATTTTTGCATCTATTTCTGCGATTTTCGCAAGAGGGGTTTTCTCATTTGGAGCCAGATTTGCCGCCTTGCGATATTCCTTCTTCGCTTCTTCAAACTGTCCGCCGGCGAAGAGTTTGTCGGCGTTTTCCAGCGTGGAGGCGTATTCTGATAGAGTTTTTTTGTTGTCTTCCTCCCGAGCGAGTTTTTTCTGGGCTTCAGCGAGTCTGGCTTCAGCATCGCGTTTGCGTTTCAATTCTTTTGCCCTCTCTATGGCTTCTACTACTGAAATATTTTCCCATACGTTCATGAAAAGGTTTTGATGGTTGCTGGCGTTGTATTTAGTCATCGCCTTTCTGAATATGTTCTGTTCTGCGCTGCTTAGGGTAGGGCTTGAAGGATCAAGTCCATCGAAGCCGGCAAGGAAGAGATATCTTTTTAAGATAGAGATTTGCTCGGAATCCGGAAGTGCCCTGAATTTGTCGTTCAGGTTTGCCATTAGTTCTGTGTCGGGATTAGCTCCGGGGATACACTTCCAATATGGGACTTCAAAATATCTGCCTAAGAGTTCGAGTATGCTAAAATCCACTAATATTCTGCATGCGTGATGCAAACCCTGCTTTTGTTTTACAAGCGAATCGAATGATCCACCGCATCCCATGTAGTATGCTGAAACGCCCCATCCGAAATCGTCCTTCCTGAGATTTATTGAGTTTGTTGCAAGGACGCCGGAGAGGCCTGATTGTGTCCTGTAGTCCGTCATATTTAGGTCGAGGGATATTCTTGAAACGCCTGTTGCGGCGTTATACCTGGCGGAAGCTTGTGCGTTCATGTATGAGCCTTCGACTTCGCCCTCGCGTTCCTTTTCTATGAGATCCTTGTCATATCCAGTTATTCCCCCACCTATTACGGCAGTAGGATATATCCTGTTTATTTTCCCCCCGGTTGACGCTTCGTTGATTATGTATTGAGTGTCGTAAGGGATGAATATGAGTGGGCGACCTATCTTGTTCATGGCGGTAGCTATCATCACGTACAGATCGCTTGGCATGCCTTTTTCGGCGGTTTCATTCCCTATGTTCTTTGATTGTATGGGGACATTTTCGAAGCCGTATGCCACAAGCATCCTGCTGAAAGATTTTAGCGATTCATCCAGTGGCGATGTTGCGGTGCTAGGTTTGCTCATCTCTGCATCGAGTTCCTTCACCTCCTCATCGGATGTCTTGCCCAAGAGCCAATCAAACATTGCGCAGGAACTGCTTAGAGAAATTAAAGCGATTCCTAGGAATACCCGAAGCAATCGGTGAAGTTTTTTCATGATGGAAAGCGATCTCCCTTTGAGTTGCGATTTTCGCAACGGTTAAGTTATTATCCTAAGGCCAAGATTCAAGCCTAGAAACGGTCTTTAATCTTCAATAATTACCTCTCCAGAACCTGAAATCTTCTCTTCGAAAATTTCAGGTCTTGACGGCAAATAGATTTTTGTGGACCCCCGTATTTTTGCCGAAAGGGATTTGACGGAGTTAAATTTCATCTCTCCGGAGCCGGAGGCTTCGATTTTTATATTTTTACAGATCAGATTTGTAGCATATACTGATGCTGAGCCGCTCGTCTTTACGAAAAAATCTTCAGTTTCGCCATATATATCAGCTTTTCCTCTGCCGGACATTGTAATTCCGAAGGACGGTGTTTTTATTCCAGTTATGTTTATTTCTGCGGAACCAGAAGATTTAATTTTGGATATCATTACGCAGGAAAGTTTCAGTACGGGAATTCTGGTGAAGCTGCACGGTTTGGCCGGCCATACGACGAGTATGCCGTCTTTTATTTCTGTTTTTATTGTTTCGAGCAGGTTGGAGTCGGTCTCGATTTCAATTTCGTTCGTTTTCTCTCCACATTTGATGCTGATTTTGAAAGGTCCCTTCAGGTCTATTCCGGTGAATTGCTCTAGCGATCTTTTTCCTACAGCTAAAATCCCGTTTCCATTTATCGTAGTTTCCGTGCCGATATCTATTCCACTATTGATCCTGGAACTTTCATCTGACTGGTTGTATACGTTGTACTTGATGTCGCTAATAGCATTGTCGGCCTCAGCCTCAAAGTAAAAAAACAAACACAGTACGAGAAGCGTTAAAACTTTTCTTTTCATTTTAATGATTAGCGATTTTATTCGTAGTATTTAATTTTGAAACATTCATCTCTTTGTTTGGGAAAATTCTCTTATTCAATCAGGTTGGGCAAATTTAAATTTTCTATAATTAATTCCGAGCCATTTTCAGAAGGAAGTGCAAGTGTGCTCGAATTGATCCCAGATTGTTTCATTATCAGCTTCATCATCCCGAGCAAGCTGTATTTTAATCTTACTGAACTGCCTTCTACTTTTATCTCCTTTATCGCGTCTAAGATTTCGGATGTTTCTCCAGCGTTTTCTGTTTCTCTTATGTAAGATTCGACTATATGGTTTGCCCTGGACGCCGCTATCGGGAGAGAGCCGGCCTTGACTTGTTTGATTTCTATGGATATTTCCCTGTTCGACAGTCTTGGTACGAACACGCACGTGAAGTTTATATATTTCCCGAAGGGATTTCTGATTCCGCTGTCTAGGGAGTAGAAAGCTGTGAAGAGGCCTTTTGAAAACTCTATTTTCAGCGGTTTCAACATCTTTTGGATGAGCTGGTCGTCGCCTGAGTTTATGTACGTTTCGATGCCGGACATTATTATTTCATTAACCTCTTTTTCATTCAGCAATACGTCCCTGGTGCTGTCTGACAAGAGCAGGGATTTTATGTCTATTCCTTCTTGATCGTCTTGCTCCCCAGATAATTTTTGAACCAAACTTGCGAGCACTTCGTGATCCGGAATGTGCGGCTGATATGATACGAGCGGAGATTTGTCGAATACCGCACTTGCCAGCCAAGCTGAAACTAAGATTGCAATGATAAGGAATATTATGAAGATGACTGCGAGAATAAGCAGTATTTTTTTTATTTTCCCCATCTTTTTCTCCGTGTCTAATTTTGTTTGAAGTGAATGTTCCAAAAGAGACATGTGATTTTTGACAAATCAAGCTATAATAATGCCGTGTTGGATGTGTGCAGGCTAAAGCGAATTGCTTTGAGAAGCTCATTTGATTGTATTTATCCGGGACTTTATTAGCTATGGAGAATATGTGAAGAGAGGCTCAGACAACTTATTCATTTCGCTTCTTTGCGTGTTGATGTTTTGCGGAGAGCTTTTTAGCATTTGGGATAAATCTCTTACCTACGACGAGGGCGCGCACGTGCATTACGGATTGAATATCCTGAGGGGTGACTCGTCTCGTTTTGATGACAGCAAGATGCCAGTGACAGCCCTGAACGCCATCCCAACGCGGTTTGCTGAGAAGATGAAAATTCATTTGCTGGGGGATAAGACTCCCACCATTCTTTTTTATCACGGATTCTCTCGCATCCCAACGATGATATTTTCCTTATTTGTCCTTTGCGTTATTTTTAAATGGGCGAGACATCTCTACGGATCTTGGAGTGCTAGGGTTGCAGGGTTCTTATTCGCTTTTTCTCCCAACATAATTGCCCATTCGAGTTTGGCGACTAACGATGTCTACGCTATGGGTGGAGTTCTTTTTTCGGTTGTCTCATTTTACCATCTGATGCGTCGTAGGTCATTGTCAAAGCTTTTATTGTTTTCCTTAGCGCTGTCCTTCGCGATGATTTCGAAGTTTACGTGTGTTTTCCTATATCCCATGTTTTTTGCGATGTTTCTGCTGAGATATCTGCCTGTTTTTAAAAAACTTTTCCGTGGCACCTCAGTATTGCCATCTGAAGTTTTCTTTAAGGCATTGCTGAAGCATTTTGCGATTTTCGCGATATTAAGTCTGCTTTTTATAAATTCAGCTTACTTTTTTAATGGTAGCCTCCGTCCATTGAAATCATACAATTTCAGGAGCGATGATTTTAGGAGAATCGCCCAGAACCAATTTTTCGCTTCGGTTCCAGTCCCGCTTCCTGCCCCAATGATTGAAGGTTTGGACTGGATAAATTATAATCAAATTACAGGAAAGACTTTTGGCAACGTATACATGCTCGGTCGGACGGCTCCAAGAGGCGAGGGATTTCTTCTTTACTATTTTGTGGTTTGGTTTTTCAAGATTCCACTTGGGACTCAGATGCTTTTTTATCTTGCTCTGCTGGGTTGGCTACGTTCGAGAGCAGGTAAATTTCGCAGAATCCTTTTCGAAAAGGATTTTATCTATCTGCTCTTTCCAGCGATCTTTTTCTTTGTCCTTCTGAGTGTTGTTTTGAAAGCCCAATTGGGAGTGAGATATCTTTTGATATGTATGCCATTCATATTCGTATTTTCCGCGGGATGGGCGGGAAGGAATTGGTATTTCAGCCGCCGCAGAGCACTTATTCTTATAATATGTCTCTGGAACATTATCTCTCTTCTTTCCTACTGGCCCCATTTCATAGCGTACTTCAATGAACTGTCTCTCGACAGGAAGAACAACTGGAGGATACTCGGAGATTCGAATATAGACTGGGGACAAAATGTTAAATATCTGAAAGAATATGCTATCTCGAATCCTAATATGTATTTTAATCCGGAAGATGAAGTGGAAGGGCTCATTGTAGTTGATGTGAATAATCTTAATGGCGTATTGTGCAGTCCTGAAAGATACAGGTGGCTGAGGGATAAACACGAGCCCATCGGGCATATAGCGTACTCGTATATTATTTACGATACATCGAAATCATTTTCGGGAATTGGAAACGGTATGGGAAAATCAAAATAAGAGATTGAAAAAAAAATAAGACGGGCTATCTTGTTCCCTTTAGTAATAAAAGAGTAAAAGGCAGTAGAACAGTCAAAAAAAGAAATAAAGGAGAAAAAGATGAAGAAAATGGCTTTCCTCGTGGTATGTGCGGTTGCGATTATCGCAGTCGCTGGTTGCGCAAGTATGCAGACGGCTACAACCCTTAATGATCAGAAGATTTCCGCTGCCGATGCTAACGTCGCGCACATCAACGGAGACAACTGGGGCGTTTACGTGCTTTGGTTCCCGATATTGACTGGAGACACCAGCAAACCGGGTTCTATCGCAATAATGAAAGACACGGTTAACGTGCCTTCTGTTGTTGACATGGTTACCAATAAGAGCAAAGAACATGGCGGAACCAAGACTCTTGATCTGGTCTCCTCAAGGTCAAGCATGCCAGTATTTTGGTTCATAATTCCAATCGTAAGTCTCAAGTTTGTTGAAGTTTCAGGCAATTCAGTAAAGTAATCTGAAAAGCAAGTCTGCCTTTTAAACCCCGGTCAGCCGGGGTTTTTTTTTAGGGTTTTATAGTGATTATAGGCTTTTAAAATAGTTCTGTAGGAGATATATTAGCCGCTCGGATATCATCATGCACAAAACAGGAATGAAATCATCATAGCTTAAACTATGAAAGAATGTTTGGTAATAACTAAGGACAAGAACTTTTCTTTGCGTGCTGTTGTCGCTAGAAGGAAGTCTGACACGGAAATTTCCATTATTAGGACCGCTTCTTCGCTGGGGACTTTGGAAGATCTGCCAGCGCGCATATCTAAAGTATATTCCGACCTGAATCCTTCTGAAGATCACACTGTGATAATCGGGACGCGTTTGGAAGGCGCTTTTAATGTTGACATAAAAACTCCAAAAATGCCGGTTAATGAAATCAGGAATGCGCTTTCATTTGAACTCCAGAGGCAAATACCGCTCCCGATCGACAGTCTTGCTTGGTGTTACAGAATTTGTTCCACTTCGGAATCTTCGAATCTCATAAGGATTTTTGCCGTGAAGGCGGATGTTTGGAACAACATCGTTTCGATCTTGGTGCAGTCTGGAATAAAATTTGATGCCTTTATTTACCCTGCTTTTTGTGAAGACACCGGGACGGATAAATATCTGGATGATTTGAATCATGCATACGATGAGCTCTTTGATGATTTTTCAAGGGAATGCCCCGAACAGTTTTCCGGATTATTATCATGCTCTGGGACTGTCTTTTCTGGCGAAGAACTTGCATCTGATTGCGGTACTCTGTTGTGTAAGTCACTTTGTCATCACGTTCTTTTGGGCGGTTTCCCATCACGGGTGCTTTCACCCTTGGAGGTGCCGGCGTCACTTAGACCGGTCAGGTTTAAGTTTCTTAAGAATTCATTTATGGTTTTCCTGCTTGTAAATGCTTTGCTTGCGCTTGTATTGTGCATGAGGTATTCGTCAGATGCCAGACGTAGGATGAATGAATTGAAGGCGGAAAGGACGAAAGCTAATGCGGAGATTTTCAAGATAGCCCAAGAAGACTCTCAGAACAGGGATATTGATGAATTAATTACAAAGATGGAGGAAACTGACCCTGGAAACCCAGATATAGTCATGGCGCTTTTGTCTTTGACTCAAAATATCCCGCCTCAGTTATATGCTTCCACTTTTAACGCAAAGGGCTCTGAAATAGAATTGACATTGTCAAGCAGGAAGGAGGAGGGAGTGCAGTCTGAAGCTTCGAAGCTGAATTCGATATCAGATTTTTCTAATGTGAGCATTAAGAATACTAGACGCGACAGGGATGGTTCAGTAACAGTCTATCTGAAGCTTACTCATAACAGGGAAGGAAGATGAAGTCAAATAGAAAAAACATTATTATCCTTTCTGTGTTGGGGCTAATGCTTTTTGTCTCAAGCATTACGGCTTTCTTCATGATGGGGCTGAACTCGGTAGTTTGGCCGTCGAGCGAAGAAATAAAGACCACAAGGATAAACCTTGAAAAGACCCAGACCGATTTGGATGTGAAGATCAAGGAGTTGTCCGCGAAAAGGATTTTGCGCAAGAATTTTATATTACAATCCACGAATTTCTGGATAAATTCGAGGGACGGTCAGATAGAGAGCGGCCTAATGAGCAAAATCGAAGCTATCGCCAAGAGCACAGGCATAAAGCTTAATAACTTTGGCAATACAAAGCTTTCAAAAGTCAACGAGCAGTTCTCATATTTTGATTTTACCTTGGATGCGCAGGCGCCGATGGAAGATCTTGCGAAGTTCATGGTTGAGATGTATAAGAGCAATCCAAGGTTCTACTGGACAAGATGTTTGCTCAGACAATACAAGCCGAACGACAGCAAAGAAATAGTCCTTAGCGGGGCGTTACGGGTAGTATGTATTGAAGACGCGAAAATGGCGCAAAAGCTTATTGGAGAACAGCCGAAATGAAAAAATTATACATATTCGGTAACATCCTTTTGCTCCTTACCACACTCCTATTGTCATATTTTAATTTATCTTTCAAGAAATCTCCACCTGATCCCTTGATTGGAAAGACAACCGAAGTTTCTAGTATTGTTTCAGCTCAGCCAAAATCTCAGTCACGCAAGGACAAGACACAGAACTTCTCTCCGCTTTGGGATGACAATCTTTTCAGTCCTTACAGGATGAAGGACGAGGGGGAAGGCTTTCCATCGTTGAACGTTTCCGGTCTTGAATTGATCGGAATATGCAAGTATGGCGATGTGTCCGGAGCTATAATATTAGACAAGAGCTCATCTCAGAACGCTGCGAACCCCAGACTCCCAAACCCTCTTATTCCTCAAAGGGGTAAGCCGGGTGTTGCTAAAGGTGAGCTTCCACAATTTTACAAACAGGATGATTCGCTCGCAAATGGTTTTGTTGTCAGGGAAATACAGCAAGACTCTGTTCTTCTTACGAGAGGAAGAGAGCAGGTGACGCTCCCAATTGAATTTGAAGACAGTGAATCAATGAGCAGGGCGGAGGCGGCTTTCAAAATCGAGAAAGAAAAGACGATAGAGGCGGCGAAGTTGACTGCCAAGGAAGTTCCTCCGCAGGTTCAGCCCAATACGGCGAATCTGCCTCCATTTGTCCCCGGAACATCTCCTGAGGCAGCTCCAGGAGCGATAACCCCTGGAAACGCCAATCCAGTCGTGCCAAATGTCAATCAACAGAGAAGAAAACCAAAAACGAAACCAAAGGCGGGAAATACAGATGAGACACAATAAATTTTTATGCGTGATTTTTTCGTTCGTCGCAACCATCTTCTTGTACGGATGCATAAGTGATGATAAATCCGAACATGACCAGCTCAAGATAGAGGAAGCTGAAAACAAGATTATAGATGAGATGGATCTTACAGGGTCGACGAAGGCCAGTAAGGATCCAGCCATAAACAGTGCCGGGACAGCGGAAGCCGACATAGTAAAGGCTTCCGAGTATTCCGAGAAGGAAGTTGAAGATAACAAATTTTACGTTCCGGATAAGATCGAGGAAAAGGAACTTCCGGCAACAAAGCCTTTCTACAAGGACATGATACGTGATGATAGCGAGGAGAAGATTCCAATAACGGTCACTTTTGACTCCGCTCCCATTGCGAGCGTGGCAAGATCTTTCTCAAACATGTTGAAGTTTGATTACATAATAGACCCACAGGTGGCAGGGAATATAAGCATTTCTGTAAATAACTCCAAGATGAGTAAAATTGAGGTCTGGGAGATGTTTGAACACATCCTTTGGCTTTCAGGAGCTTATATTTCTCCGGAAGGTGAGGTGCTGCATATACTGCCTTTCGCGAAGATGCCCCAGGAAAAAAAGATTCTTGTGGATCACAAGCCTCAACCGAACGTAGAAGTCATGATGTTTCCAATAAAAAATGCGGCGTCAAAGGACATCCTCGACAAGCTAAAGAACTTCCTTACACCCGGCTCCACTGCGATAGATATTCCATACCAGAACTCAATACTGCTCATAGAAACTCCGGCTAATTCTCAAAAGATCAGGAGCCTAGTTGAGCTTCTTGATAAAAAGAACAAGGCAAATTGGCCTCAAGAAGTGATACGTTGCGTTAACGTTTCTTCGGCAAGAATAAAAAATGAACTGCTGGCCGTCCTTCCGATACTTGGATTTCCCGTCAGTGCCGATAATGTGCAGTCGGAACCGGGCTCAATACAGATTACCAGTTTGGACAGGTTGCAGGTGATACTTGCAACGGCCGCCAATGCCGAAGCGCTGAAAGAATTGAAAAGATGGGTCGCCATACTCGATAAGTCGGATGTTGGAGAACAGGAGCAGGTCTTCATCTACAAAGTTGTCAACGGAAATGCCGATGAATTGCTTGGCGCGGTTTCAATGATGTTTCCAACGGAGGGTTCGACGTTGACCGTATCATCATCGGGATCGTCTGGCGGTTCCTCCGATTCATCGACATCTACTTCTTCCGGGAAAAGTGGTATCGGAGGGGAATCCTCATCGGTTAGCGGCAGTGCGCAGCCGGCAAAGACTTCGACTAAGGCAGTAAAATCTCCGGGTGCATCGTCTTCCTCTTCTGACAAGGATGGTGGTCCCGCCAGCGTTTTCGATGTTCCTGTGAAAGTTTTTGCCGACGCAGTGCATAACAGGCTGGTGGTAAAGACTACCCCTAGGACGTACTCCATGCTGAGGGCGATACTTGAAAGGCTCGATACTGTTGCCGCACAGGTCCTCCTGCAAGTGATGGTGTCCGAAGTAACGCTCACTAAAGATACCGAGTTTGGAGTGGAATTTTCCACAAAGGTCACTAGGGGGCCATACCAGGGTCTGTTTGGGAGCAATTTTAGGGATATGAATCCTGGCGCGGTAAACGAATATGGCATGAAATACTGGGTCTTTAACAAGTCCGATCCGGATAATAAGTTCGCATATCTGAAGGCTCTGGCAGGGGATGGCAAAATAAAAGTCCTGTCTTGTCCACAAGTCGTCGTGAAGAGCCACTACGAGGCGAAGATAAGCGTCGGAGACAAAGTGCCTATCGTTACCAGCGAGAATACTGATACCAGCTCGGATACCGTGATAAACCGCGCGATAGAATACCAGGACACCGGTATAATCCTGACCATAACTCCTCACGTCACGGAAGGCGGGCTTATAACGATGGAGCTTGAGCAGAAAGTTTCGGAGGCTTTCAGAAACACCACGTCCCAGATAGACTCCCCCATAATACAGGAAAGAGTCGTGAACACTTCTCTTGCCATAAGGGATGGAGGAACGATAATTGTAGGCGGACTTATAAGGGAAAGGGCAGAAGATTCTAACAACTCGTATCCCTTGATGCAGGAAATACCCTTGCTGCGAAGATTGTTAGGATACAATAAGCTGTCTTCCACGAGAACCGAAATGATTGTCCTTGTGACAGGAAAAACGATCAACGAACACAGCAGGCTTGAAGAGGTCACAAGAAGATATCGTCAGGCAATAAAAGCTCTTACAGATGTGGAGTCGAGGGACGAATGAGTATGAATCCTAGAGAAAATGGAAACCCAGCCGAATCAGTTGGATGGAGGGATAGGCTTTTTGAGAGACTGTCCAAGATGGTGGATTCGTATCCGAGAGAGGCTAGTGACGCGGACCAGAGAAAAATAGATTGGGAGCTATGCGATAAGGGGGTACTCACTGAAAGCGACCTAATGAGGGAATACTCCGAATGTTCTGGCGTTGAAAGGATAGACGACGACGTTTTCTCCGAAATGAACATAGAAAAGTTTCCAGACATATCTGTGGATTTCGTTGAAAACCTGTCTGCCCTCCCATCGGCTTGGAGCGAAGATACGGTCAGTGTAATCATCGCGGATCCATATACAATCGACAAGATTAGATATCTTTTCAAAAAAGCCTACGGGAGAAAAGTTGTCTTTTCTCTGGCGAGGAGAAGCATTCTAGACAGGACCATAAAGAAAGTTTATGGAATCGAGCAGGATCCTAATTCAGAATCTGGAATCAACAACTTTTCCGGAGCAGTAGGTGACAGCGAAGAATCTCTTAGGAATCTTGCGAGCGAAGCGACTATAGTCAGACTTGTCAATGAAATGTTCTCCAGAGC
>CAZXAC010000004.1:0-32097 GCA_964638335.1 uncultured Lentisphaera sp.
TACTTCATTGCGATTGATTTTCCAGCGTTCAAAAATCTCCGAAGAGGTCCACGAGGGATCTCAGGAGATCATCCTGCGTCCATGTGCGCATCTCTTCTACCGTATGTGCATTCTCGATCTTGAACTTGCCGGAGGCCGTTCTTCTAAGATCATGCAATGCCGCTCCGCATCCAAGATCTTTGCCGATATCAGAACATATCGTCCTAACATATGTCCCCTTAGAGCACGATATTTTAAAATCAACAAAAGGGATTTCCATCTTTTCTATTTCCAGTTTATGTATTGTTATTTTTTTCGCCTCTCTTTCGACTTCTATGCCTTTGCGGGCAAGTTCGTAAAGCTTCTTTCCCGATTTTTTAGAGGCCGAAAACATAGGGGGCAACTGTTCAATCTCGCCAAGATATTTTGAAAAAGCGTCTCTTACGCTCTTCTCGCTAAGTCCATCAGTAGCCCGTTTTGAAATCACGTTTCCATCCATATCCTGCGAATCAGTTTCGACCCCTAAAATCATTCTTCCGCTGTATTCCTTGTCTGACCCAGTAAGCTTGTCGCTGAGTTTTGTAGCGTGGCCAAGCAGCATCACAAGCAGACCTGTCGCCGCAGGATCGAGAGTCCCGCAGTGTCCCACCTTTTTTACGTTGAAGTTCTTCCTTACAAAATTCACCACATCGTGGCTTGTCCAGTCTTTGGGTTTATCTACGAGCAATATTCCGCTGTGTTCAAAAGGAGGCTTTTTCATCATATTCCTTAAGCGCTTTTTCGATATTATCCAGAAGTGTTTTTTCAGCGATATCGGCCATATTCGTCTTTATAAAAGCTCCGGCTGCTAGTTCATGCCCTCCACCACCTATCCTGCGCGCGATCTTTCCCACTGAAAATGATTTTTCCCTAGACCTGAGGGAACATCTGAAGCCGTCGAAATTCTGATATATGAAGGCAACGGCAACGGTCCCTTCGATACATCTTATCACATCTATTAAGCCTTCGCTCTCTTCCGGTCTCAATCCGTATTTGTAAAAAAGCTCTTCATCCAAAATTGCCCACGCGAATCTGCCGTCAAACGCCGTTTTCATCCTGTTGTTTATTATTTCCGCCTCGAGTTTCGCGACTGAAAGCGGTTTCGAGAAGAAAAGGTCTTTTGCTAGAGTTCCAAAGTCAACTCCGGCATCAATCAGTTTTGCCGCAGTCCTCAATGCCCTTGGCGAACTGTTGTCGAACCTGAATCCACCTGTATCGGCAAGAATTCCCATAAGCAGAAATCGCGCCGCCTTGGGACTGAATTTGAAATCCGCGAATTTCGCAAGCTCATATATGACTTCAGCCGCAGCTGACGCTGAGGGGTCAACCAGATTGAGTCCACCGAAAAGCCGATTGTCGGGATGATGATCTATGTTTATAAGGAATTTACCCAGCGAATCTATCTTGACATTTTGAGGAAGATTCGCCCTTTCCGGAGAGGAAAAATCTACGCATATTATCGTGGAATACGCGGACAAATCCGGCATATTGCCAGTAAGCACAAGCCCTCCTGCGAATTTCGCATATTTATCGGGCACCACATGCGGCATGTAAAAATCCGCACTCTTCCCTGAATCCCTCAAAAGGGACATCAAGCCTAGGGAGGATCCAATCGCATCACCGTCAGGATTGTAGTGGGTAACTATCAAAAACTTGTCGTTCAGATCTATGTATTCGGAGATTTCTCTCGAATTGTCTATCATCTGGTTCTCCCGTCACTCTTTCCTTCCGGACACAACTGCATCATAAAATACGCTAGTTTTGCCACGGTATAGTCGGCGTGGTGCATAGATGGTATTGGCGCGAGTTCCACTAGGTCGAAAGCGATAATCCTTACCTGGCGAGATACTGAAGAGAGTATTTTTATCACGTCGTTCCAAAGTAGACCACCTGGCTCGGGGGTGCCGGTGGAAGGCATTATCGAAGGATCCAAGACGTCAACATCAAAACTTATAAAAACTTTCTTGGGGAAACTCCTTGGAATTATTTTTTTCGGAATTCCACCGTTGATAATTCTGTCAGCATCAATACTGCTTATCCCATTTTTTATCCTGTATTTCGACTCTTTCATGCAGTAGGCCCTTGTGCCTATTTGCATCAGAGGAATCTGGAAGTCTTCGACTATTCTGCGCATTACGCAGGCATGGCTGAACCTGTTTCCGTAGTATTCTGGACGCAGGTCTCCATGCGAATCAAAATGGATAATACCAAAATCCCGTCCATATTTTTCAAACAACGCTTTCGCCATGCCGTAGCTGACCGTATGCTCACCGCCAAGCAACACCGGAACTGCGGAAGATTCCAAAGCCTTTTTTACCGCGCAGGAAATTCTGTGGAGGACTTTCTCCGGACTTCCCTTGCAGTTTAGGGCAGGAACGGTATGAATCCCTCTCAGTGCGGGCTCGGACTTAGCCCCGAATATTTCTAGGTACTGGGAAGCCGCTATTATCGCCGCAGGTCCCTTCGATGTACCCTCCCCGTAGGAAATGTTGTCTTCGTATGGAGCCTGTATCACGTGGAAGGCGGCATTCTCCGCCTTGGCGGGCTCATAGTCCTTCTGCAAGAAACTGCTGTACTTTGGTTTTTTCGACTTCATATGAATTCAAAATTATGACTGACATTCCTTTTCGGGCTGTCTTTAGGAAGAAAACACCATATATTAAGAGTTCGCTGCCTCTTATAGATATAGCGGAAAAGCGATTTTGCAAAGGACTTTCAAAATAAACACCTATGGAAACTGACAGAAAAAATATATTTGCCAGATTCGAAATCATCACAATGATCTCTTCATTGTGCTTCGTCATCGCGGTATTCGCAATGCTGAGAACATCAATGTCAAAAAGGGATTTCTACATCGAAGAGTGTTCTAAAATAGCATGGACTAACATGAGCATCTGCGCTGGCAGAGGCACTATAATCGATAAAAACGGGGTACCTCTAGCATGGACAGAACGAAATTACGATCTAAGATTAAATGAATACCAAGCAAGCAACTCAGAACGTCTTCTAAAGATTATAGAAAGTGAGACAGGAATGCGAATTTCGCGCGATGAGACAGATCCAGAAATCATAAAACGAAATCTATCCCCGGAAGAAATAATAAAGGTGGAACAACTGCCCCCCAACCTACGCGCTGAAATATCAATACATACACGTTTCAAGAGAATTATCGTGGACTACCCGGAGGTAAGAAAATTCATAGGGGAAATTCCCTCCGAAAAATCTCCAGGCTCCGGGATAGAATCCGCTTTTGATGCCAGGCTTAGAGGACGAGACGGATTATTCAGGGTAATGCTGGACAGAAACCGCGAGTGGATCCCGCGCACTTTCGAGTGGCTAGCTCCTTACGAGAAAGGAAAGGATCTGCAACTGGAAGTCTCAATGGAAGAAATAATTAAAATGTAGAACCGGATGCTCTCTATGAACCGAATGCCAAAAACAGTGATTTTTAAAATATTCGTGATAGTCCTCGCCATGATAGGTTGTCTCACTGTCTTCAATGCGACAACTTCGTCCGACAGCGACGCGAATTTCGCACTGCGCCAGTTTTCATGGCTTATAATCGGAATACTTGTTATGGAGGCGCTGTCTAGGATCGATTTCGAAATATTCCGCAGATTCTCCCCGATATTCTTCTTCATCCCACTTGTTCTTCTTTGGATTGTTCTAATATTCGGGGTCCGCATAAACGGCATGAAAGGATGGTTCCGCTTCGGCGAATTCCTCTTCCAACCTTCAGAATTAGCTAAGCCCTTCTTCATATTGGCGATATGTTTCGCTATCGACGAAAAGCAAAGGGGGATTAAAGCGCTGATTAAAATGGTCGTAATTCTAATTTTATTCGTCCTGCCAGTAATTCTGGAGCCTGACTACGGGACATCACTGATATATCTTGCAACCGCCGCTGTTTTTATGTTTCTGACCGTCAAAAATATGCGCCATTTCCTCTTATTCACCGCATTTTGCGTCGCAGTCGTCGCTACGCTCGCATTCAGGGAGGCATACATTCTAAGAAGGATTGAGGGATATCTTTTCCCATTAGAAGATCCATATGGAGCCGGATGGCACATACTGCAATTTAGGTATGCTATCGCGAGGGGCGGACTTTGGGGTGCGGGTTGGGGAAATTGCCTATGGGCAAATTCATATCTTCCTCTGTCACATTCAGATTCTTCGTTCGCAACTATCGCTGAAGCTTCAGGAATATACGGAACCGTTCCAGTGGCCCTGCTCTTCTCGTCAATGCCATTTTTGGCGATAAGCCTCGCGGCAAAACAACAAAATAGATTCAACTCTCTGTTCATACTACTCGCATTTTTCATGATCTCATGCCAGGGACTCGTTCACATATTTGTAAATGTCGGAGTACTACCCCCTACCGGATTGACACTTCCCCTTTTCAGCTACGGAGGAAGTTCCCTCATGTCAACAATGATCACCGCAGGACTTGTCATAAGCGCGACCAAGGACGGAAAGGAATAAATAGACAAAATTTTATGCGGCGTCCCCGCCTCAATCCCTGTCACGCTTTGCTGGGGTCCGCTTGTTTCATAAAGCTAGTACGTTGTAGATGTTTGTACATTATGTTTTTATCCAAAATCATTGACTTACCAAACAACATCTTTCATAATTTGAGTTCAACGCTTCAGCATTGCGATTCCTAAACGTCAAGTCCTACCACATCCACACAGCTAAAGCTGTGAACTCCAACATCAATCCATATATCCAAAGTTTATCATTTTCGTGAAATATGTTGCCTAGTCCGTCGTGGCTTCTCGACCACGAAGTATCGTAATCGCTATCGTAATCGCTATCGTAATCGTAATCGTAATCGAATGGATCCATTTCACGATATTGGCAGTGCTAAAAGTTCTGTTTTTGAAATTGAACTTGCTTTTCAGTTTGTTTAGGAAAGGAAAGGCTGGAAATTATCACTAAAAAAATTGGGCGAGCCGATTATTCGACCCGCCCAATCTGACAAACACAAGCCACTTTGACAAGATTACTTTTTGATTTTTTCAACCGGCTTCCCGGCCTTGCGCCAGCCATCTATGCCCTCTGGATACTCCTTTATGTTGTTGTACCCATGCTTTAGCAGGTGTTTCGCAAGCCTGTCGCTTGCCGGACACTGCGTGTTGCTGCAATATACGACCAGCTCGGCGTTCTTATCTGGGATCGCCGCGGATATCTCTTCCGGCGAACTTTTTTCGTTCAAAGATTTAGCGCCGGGAATTCTTTCCCCGTCATCCCACTTTCCGCTTCTTGCGTCAAATATCAACGCTTTTTTACCCTCAACTATTCCTGACAACTCATCAGTCCCTATAAGTTTGATTTTAGAATCAGCTTGTTCGGCATTCTCAACTACGGCACACTTGCACGGGTCACATTTGCATGGAGAACATTTCGACGCAGGACACCCGCCGTTTGAACAGCATCCCGCAGCGACTAAAACCGAAACAAACAAAATCGAACATAATACATATAACTTCTTCATAACTCGCTCCTTTTTTGATTATCCTTTAAATTGTCCTCTTTCTACCAATAAGATAAACCATATACTTTACTTTTCAAATCAAGATTCTAATATTTATCATAAATTTTTATTTCGCGTTTTATAAACCCATGATAATATACTGATCTGCGTTCAAAGAGTTAGTCCGCTTATTTCATGAAGATTTGCAGTATTCAAGCATAAGCGCTTTTGCGGCAAGCTCCAACAATGTAATATCTTGCCGCAAAAGACGTGACGATTTGTCGTCGACAAATCGAACGTGGCAAACCCCGCGTGCGGCGTTGACGCGCATTGCGCGGCTCACGCCGTTTGAGCTCTTTTTGAGAGCTCATCATCCCGTGATCACGTTGTCACGTGCCGCGTGAGGTCGCGTTCCGCTCCCAACGCGGTCACGCGAGAACAGGACTCACGTGGCAGCCCGGAGGGTGAATATTTCATTTCTTTCATGAAATATTCAGGTTAGGAAAGACAAGATATATTTTGATGGATGTTTGGATAAATTGATTGAATGGCGATGTAAACCCACTAAGCGATTGCTTTCTCATCTGATCATATCTGAAATCCGCATCATCTCGGCTCGAAAGGTAGAGAATTCGTATGCCATAGGATCGAAAAAGCATTTTGGATTGGATGGGAGAAGCTGTAGAGCCGAAGAAATTTCTCCGAACAGTTTTTCGGATATCGTATTGCCGTTTTTCAATTCGTATTTTATCCTTAGCACTCCGATGTCAAAACGATAATTGAGCAAAGACTCCCTTAAATTCTCTTTTTTCTTGAAATCATGCGGGAATATTTCAAGCGCGATAAGACAATTCGGCAGCATCATGTCCATAATGAGTTTCCTGTAAAATTCGCAACTTGCCTCCTTCACAGCCAAAGGTGCTCTCACCGGCAGACACAAAGACATCTTCCTGCGAAGCAGTATCAGGGCTATCTTCTTCATGAATCCCACAAGATCCCCGTAATAAAACATATCTCCGATACAAGACTCGACCCCGAAATCGACACTTGCGAATTTCGCAAATCCCTTTGACATGAAATCAACCTTCTTTTCAAATTCATCCAAGAACATATTTCTAAGCGAATCTTTCTGATTCATTAGTGATGTAACATCCATAGGCGATATAAGATCGTCCACTGATTCCACTGGCAAAGGAGCAATGTCCCATACTCCCGGAACCAGACATTCTCCACCCAAATCTAGTGACTTAAAACCGGTGTTTTTAAGAAAGCCCGACATATTCTTCAGATTTTCGACAGATCCGGAAAAAGATATTCCAAATTCAGGTTTCATATCTTGCGCTCCATGTTCCATTTATCACTGGAATATTTTACTTTGGCAAGTTCCTCGGCCTTGCTTAAAATACTTTCAGAGCATTCAAAACTTTCAAATACGATTCCTGCGGAATCCGCAATCGCCACGCTAAATTTATCCAAAAAAAACTCCCTAGCCACTCCGACAATATCAACAGAAACACTGCCTTGAGTAAGTATCGCATCCCTGCTGTGTTTCTGCGCCGCGCCTGCAATCTTACGCCCATCCGGAAGCACAACATCTCCAAAAACAGGCTTATCAAAACATCTATAATATCCGGCCCCCTTATCGTTCTCGTCGCGAATTTCGCAAACAATACCAAGACTGGAGAAGGCTGCCTTCACAGCGGAATGAAAGAGAACGTAGAGGTCCATCCTATTCTTTGAGAAAAGCCGTGAAGGCGGAAACAAGACCACTGAATACGTCAGGTCCAAACCGTGTCTCACCGCCCCGCCTCCGCTCGGTCTGCGCACAAGAGGCATTCCGGGATTGTCGGCCAGGACTTTTTGGTATGACTGCGCATAACCGAATGAAACACAGGGTCTATCCCACATATAGAATCTAAGGAACCCATCAACGCCGCGAATCTCAGGCTCCGCAGAAGAAAGAGTCAAAACTTCATCAAGCGCCATATTCAGATACAGGTTCAGCGGTTTTTTTTCATTCAGCAGAAACATCGCAGTCCTTTGGTGATCTTTTGTCATCTGGCGCCATCTCCAAGTCTATCGCCTTCTTCAGCGCCTTCTGGCTCTGAACGCTGGCTGACACGGAATGGAGGAGGGTTTTTATCTCGCAGTTGTGTAAAAACTTGGCGAAAAATTTTATCCTGTAATAGAAGGGCAGGTCATCGGCATGAGCGAAACGCTCCAGATCTATCAGGCATATATCGGCGTTGTGACGATTGAAAAAGATATGCTTCGCCTTCAGGTCCGGATAGAAATAATTCCCCTTCTGATAAGAAACTATGCAACGAGCTATGTTTGAAATTATCTGTTTTTCATTCACCTGATACCTAGCAATCATTTCCGGATGCAGTTTGCCTGAAACCACATCGTGAAGACAAAGGCATCCGGCAAGATTCTTCATTATCAAAAAAGCTCTCTTGTTTTCTTCATCAAATGCGTAGGCTACGATCTTTGCCGTCTTAAATCCGAATTTTTCCGCTTTAGGAAATGCTTCAAATTCGCTCTTTATCGCGGTAAAACCTTTCCCCTCGCCCCGCTTGAGAAAATACTTTATATTCTGCTCAAACTTTATGCATGCGATCTGCCTTTCCCTGCCACTGGGAGCATTCCCCTTGTGGATCCGGATGTCCTTATATTCAATATTCGCGCCCGACTCCTCCATATTCCAGAAGGAACTGAATGAAGAGAGCCCGCGCGAAGAAAATATACCGCGCTCAATATCATCTCTCCATTCAACTTTTATATCAACGTCTTCCATATCATTTACCCTTCAAAAACTTTTTTGCGAATAGTATCAGCTTTTCACGCCTAGGGATGAAACCTGACAGCTTTCCATAACTAGAAGAAAATAAACTAATCGCCTCATCAACTAAAACAAGCACTCCCAACCTATTACCGAGGTCAACGAACGATGACGCCGTCCGAGCAAGTTCTCTCTCCCGCTCAGGCAGAGAAATCCTGTTGCGAATCTTGGAAACATCAAAATCCCACATGCCGCAGGAAAAGTCATCAGGCGCTCCGGTAAAAATAAAATTGCTCAGCTTCGGATCCATGTGGGCGATTCCGGCACGATGCATATTGGAAAGAGTCTCACAAAGACGCCACGCAAGATTCTCCTTTCCTCCGTCCGAAGCAAACGCCAGCCTGCAAACATCGAAGGCGGAGACTGAATCCTCAATCGCCTCCTGAATGGTATACGATTGAGCCCCGCATATGCTCGCTCCATAGACGGCTCCAAAGTATTCTGGAATTCTGAATCCGACAGCTTTCGATTTAAGATGGGAAAAAACCCGCAGCACATTCACCGGACGGGGCGCCTTGAACATGTATCTGATACGATAAGCAAGCCCCCTGTCGTTGTATCTCTTAACAAATAAATTTCTGCCCTTAAAGCTGGATATACCCGCCTTCACACTTCTCGAATCCTTTAGTATTTTAGCCGATGACAGGTGATCCTCTATTTTTGCGATGAAAGCTGGCAGATCGACGCAAATGTCAGACTCAGCCAACCAACAGTTTGCGTTTCTTCCATCAATACTTATTTTCGAATATTTAAAACCTCTCATAATTCAACTTATTTCATTAAGTTTTTTCTCTATAAGGACACGCCACTCTTCCACTTCCGTTTCTGAGAGGTTCGCCGGTATTCTTATCGGCTCGCCTATCACTGCCGTGACAGTCGAAAAAGGCTTCGGTATTTGAAATGAATCCCAAGTCTTCAACTGCCAAAAATGCGAGCAGTTTATCGAAAGCGGAACAACGTGTAAACCTGTTTTGGAGGCTGTTATCACGGGCCCCTGGCTCATCGAATATTTTGGTCCTCTAGGGCCATCCGGAGTGAAACATACCGTCATGCCGCTCTCAACGCGGCGAATCGATTCGCTCAGTGCGGACAGAGCCTTCTTCCTGCTTGAACCGCGTATGGGGGTTATGCCAAAAAGCGATATCAGATCGGAGAGATATTCTCCGTCCCTTGATGCGCTTATCACTGCGCAGGTGCTTCTTCTGATCTGCCGGCTGAACATCATCGGGAAGAAAAGTATCCTGTTGTGCCATGTAACCGTAATAAAAGGAAACTTATCCAGGCGAACTGTATCCGCAACATCGCGCTTCTTTTTGAAAACAAAAAGGGAGTAAGCTCTTAAAAGAAGGTAGAAAATCCTAGTCAACAGGGAGGGGAACTTTCTGATCTTCTTCAGTCTTTTTAGCATCGATGTAATCGCATCGCGGATTTCGCGCGAAAGAAATAATAACTATATTTCTCAGCCTGCGACAATCCGTTCTGCAACTTCCTTTTCATATTTCGAAAGGTTAATCTTAACCGTCGCGACTGAGCTCCTCATCGCTGCTTCCGCAACATATAAAGCAACTTTAGGAACAACTCTCGGATCAAACGGTTTCGGTATCACGAATTCGGCCTTCAGCGGGGAGTCTCCGGAGAAAATTCCTTTAGAGAAATCGCCCGGGTAGGCCTTTTTCAAAACATCAATTACCGAAGTCGGGATCTTTTCCGTCGCCAGTTCCGCCAAAGCCTTCGATGCGGCTAATTTCATTTCTTCATTTATATCCGTCGCTCTTGTGTCGAGAGCACCGCGGAATATGCCAGGGAAACCGAGAACATTGTTTATCTGATTTGGATAATCGCTTCTGCCCGTGCCCACGACCGAGGCGCCGGCTTTCAGCGCTTCAGCAGGATTTATTTCAGGGACAGGATTAGCCATGGCAAATATTATCGGAGATTTCGCCATTTTTTTGACCATCGCCGAACTGAGGCAGTCGGCTACGGAGAGACCTATAAAGATATCGGCTCCCTCAACAGCGTCCTCCAAAGTTCCCGCATCTCCGTCTATTGCGAATCTCGCTTTCTCTGATCCAGGCGCGATATCCTTGCGTTTCTTCGATATCACACCCTTTGAGTCGCAAAGTTTGAAATTTTCCCTCTTCGCTCCGGCAAGGATATAATATTCCGCGCATGATATCCCTGCGGCTCCGGCTCCGTTCACTACAAACTTGCAGTCGGACAGTTTCCTGCCGGTAATCTTGCACGCATTTATTATCGCGGAAAGGGAAATTATCGCTGTTCCGTGCTGATCATCGTGAAAAACCGGTATCCCCATCTTCTTCTTAAGTTCACGTTCGATCTTGAAACATGCGGGAGCGGCGATATCCTCGAGATTTATCCCTCCAAACGTAGGCTCAAGCCTAAGCACAGTCTCTATAAGTTTATCTGCGTCAGTCTTGCCATCTGCGCAAAAAACTTCCTTGAGACATATAGGAAAAGCATCTATGTCCGCAAATCTCTTGAAGAGAATTGCCTTGCCTTCCATTACCGGAAGCCCCGCCTCAGGACCTATATTTCCAAGACCCAAAACTGCGGTGCCATCGCTAACGACGGCAACCATGTTCCCTTTGGCTGTGTAATTCCATACGGCATTCTTGTCCTTTTCGATCTCAAGACAGGGTCCAGCAACCCCCGGAGAATACGCCAGAGACAGATCCTTCTGGTTCAAACAGGGCTTGGTCGTCTTCAGAGCAATCTTGCCCTTCCTGCCTGAACTGTGATATTCACAACTCTCAACAAATATCTTTTCTGACACCTGCGCACCTCCAATAGATATTAAAACTTATTCAAATAAATAGCTCGGCCCAACCGCACTCATTCCATCTTTTCTCTACCCGGACTCGGACACGAAAAATATTACAACGATGCCGATTCAGCCAGCGGGCAAAGACATTTTATAAACTCCCTGCTCGCATAAGCGGAACCAGCATCACTGGAATCAGTCCTCAACCCGCGGATATTCAGCCGTAAATCGCAAGTCCACCAAGCTCCTCCTCAATCCTTAGGAGTTGGTTGTATTTGCATATTCTGTCGGTCCTGCTCGCCGAACCAGTCTTTATCTGTCCAGCATTTGTCGCAACTGCGATATCGGCTATGGTGCTGTCTTCGGTTTCTCCCGAACGATGGCTTACCACGGCCGTCCAATTCGCCTTGTGCGCCATTTCAATCGCATCAAGAGTCTCAGTGAGAGAACCTATCTGGTTTACCTTGATCAAGATGGAATTTGCGGACTTTTCCTTTATTCCTCTCGACAGGTATTCCACGTTGGTTACCAGTAGATCGTCTCCCACTATCTGGATCTGTTTCCCGAGTTTTTCGGTGAGCATTCCCCAACCTTTCCAATCGCTTTCCGCCATTCCGTCTTCGATAGAATCTATAGGATAATCCTTTACAAGTTTTGCAAGGTATTCCACCATCTGCTCTGAGCTTTTTACGATGCCCTTATTGGCCTTCTTGAAATCGTATTTGCCTCCCTTGAAGAATTCACTGGCGGCGCAATCCAGAGCGATTGATATGTCTCCCTTGTCGGATTTCCTTCCCGCCTTATATCCGGCATCTTTTATCGCCAGAAGTATCACATCAAGGGCATCTTCGATACCACCGAGATTCGGCGCAAAACCGCCTTCATCCCCTACCGCCGTACTGAAGCCTCTCTTCTTGAGCACTGATTTGAGAGAGTGAAATACTTCAACTCCCATTCTGAGACCTTCCTTGAAACTCTTAGCTCCTATCGGGCGGATCATGAATTCCTGAAAATCTATCGGAGCATCCGAATGCGCACCACCGTTGATGATATTCATCATCGGGACTGGAAGTCTCTTGGCATTTACCCCGCCAATATAACGGTAAAGAGGGATGTCCAGGCTGGCGGCTGCCGCCTTAGCGCAAGCCATCGAAACTCCAAGAATCGCGTTTGCCCCAAGGTTTTTCTTCGTCTTAGTGCCATCGAGTTCAATCATCAATCCGTCTATCGCCGCCTGCTGGGTCACATCCATACCTTCAATCTTTGGAGCTATTTTCTTGTTTACATTATCAACAGCCTTTGTAACCCCCTTCCCGAGATAACGCTTCTTGTCTCCATCCCTCAATTCAAGAGCTTCATTTTCTCCGGTTGATGCGCCCGAAGGCACAGCGGCTCTGCCAACAGTTCCACAATCAAGCGTCACATCCACTTCTATGGTCGGATTTCCCCTCGAATCAAGGATTTCCCTCGCGTTCACACAACAAATGCTTGTACACATCTCATTCTCTCCTTTTTTTCTTTAATTTTAATGATTGAATTGTTTGGAGTGTTAAATTATACCTTGCCGGAAGAATTATTCAATAATATTATGACAGCGAAAATCAAAAAAAAGGAACTTTCAGAACAGCTTCAACAAGCTGTTGAAAAATTCCGCCTATTATCCGCGGCAAGCATGAATTTCAGCGACAACGAATGGCAAGAATGCAAAAAAGAACTAGATAAAATTTATTACAAAGGCAACAGGTCGATAATTTCTCCATATCTGGTCCGCTCTATTGATCGCAGGGCAAATCCCCTGAAGGAAAGACCTTGGGCGAAAAGCTTCATCTGCATCGCCGTCCCTTTAGACATCATTCCATCGCTTAACCTCGCATTGCCAGAGGTCCGCACCAAAGCTTCGGAACGCAAAATGGCGGCATACTCCAAAAGGCTGGACTATCATATCTTCTGCGAAGAAACGATGAAATTGTTCATCTCAGAACTAAACCCTGAATTGGCTTTGACAAAACTCGAGATATGCGTTGATACAAAAGCCGTGCCGGAAAAAATACTCGCGAAATTCGCAGGGCTCGGAGACATCGGATACAACAACTGCCTCGTATGCAAAGGCTCGTCTTCCTTCTTCATCGCGATTGCCTTCCTTGAGGCTGATCTACCCTCAGTTCAACCCGAAAAGCAAAAACTACCCTGCCACGAATGCGGCAGATGCGTAAGCGCCTGCCCCGGTGCCGCCCTCACAAAGGAAGGATTCCATCCGGAAAAATGCATAAGCTTTCTGACTATGGAAAAAAAATCAGACTTGAACGAAGCGGAAAAAAAAATTATCGGAAACAACATATTCGGATGCGATATATGCATATCATCTTGTCCCAAAAGCAAAATGACTGCCCCATTGAAAATTGACTCCGAATGGCTTGAATCTCTCGATGAAGAGGGCTTTATCAGGATATTCAAAAATTCCCCCTGCCTGTACGCAAAACTGGAAAGACTGAAGAGAAATTCAGGAAATATTCCAAAAAGTTCCCGGTCTGGCGCGTCAAACTGAAGAATTGCAGCTTTGGTCTTTCTCTTGATCTTTCCTTTTGAAAGAATAGCACAAGATTGCTATGGCGACAGCTAGGAAAAATAGGTGGGCGAAGTTCTCAGTCAATTCTTCCATCTGTATATGAATCTGTTTCTCATAGGGCAATATGTGTCTTAGCGCCCTCCTGGCAACGACTTGCGACAACACATACGAAAAAACCGTTCCCACCATCATAGTCCTCACCAATACATGTTCTTTGAAAAAAGATATTATATTTTTTGCCTTGAAAAATCCCCACAACGCAATTACCGCCAAAGCCATGTATATATATTTCTTGCTGTGTACCTCAATCGCTCCGTAATATGGAATATTGAGGACGGAATCATCCAATTCCCTTATTAAGAAATTAACCGCCAATATGAACAAGTAGATGGATATGAAGTTGCCCGATAAAATACATGAAATGAGTAAAACCAAGGCGACTGCTCCCACAAGAATAAGAGCGAGCTTCTCCTGCAACCCTTTGTCGAGAATCCAATCCAGTTCAGGAAAGAATATCATGTGTGAGCCGGCAAAAGCCAGTATCACAGGCAAATAAATCCAAGCGGAACGAAGTGTAAATAAAACCTTAACACAGTTGACAAGTTCGTCTTTTATTTTTTCGATGTGATCTTTCATTATTATTCTCCACAATATTCTAAGAGTTTTCTTCCACGACGCTGTTTCGCAAAATCCCGATATTTTCTATTTCAACCTCAACGATATCTCCGTGCTTGATGGGTCCAACGCCGGACGGGGTGCCAGTAGTTATCAAATCTCCGGCCTCCAAAGTGAAGTTCATGGATATGAATGATATCATGTGGGCTATGCTGAATATCATATTTTTCGTGTTCGAATTCTGAACAACTTTCCCATTATGCCGGCAGATTATATTTAAATTCTGAGGGTCGCCAATCTTATCAGGCGGGACAAGGCATGGCCCGACTGGAGCGAAAGTATCAAAGGATTTAGCCCTGAACCATCCGGAAATATCACTCTTCTGGAGATTTCTCTGGCTTACATCGTTCAAACATGTGTATCCAGCAACATAATCTAGCGCATCTTTCTCCGATATATTCTTGCACCTCTTCGATATCACAAAAGCCAGTTCAGCTTCGTACTCAACCCTCGGATTCTTAAATCCATATTTTTTAAGAAAGGACGGTATCACTATCACATCCCCATTCCCTACAAGAGCGTTAGGCGTTATGGCAAAAAGCACTGGCTCAGAAGGAATTTCGTCTTTGAAGTTTGAAACATCAACTTTCAGGTATTCCTTTATGTGATCGAGATAATTTTTCCCAATGGCAATTATCTTTGAAGGCGCTAAATCAAAAGTTCGGTTTTCTCCTTTTACCGGCAGTTTTATCATCTTCTTTCTCCTCTTATTATTTTAATTCCGCTCACTCTATCTCAAACTCCAAACTCACCGCGAGTTTTGCGACCTTCTCAATCGTCTGAGTGTCGTAAACTCCCCAGTCACTGGTGTCAGATGAATTCATTTTCGTTATCTGTATCACGCCCTGTCTCGCGGAAACAAGCCTGCCAAGAGAATATCCCGCACTTTTCGCCATTTCTTGGGCACGCGCCTTTCCGTTCTCCGTAGCCTGTCTAACAAGATTAACTTTTGTGGCTTCAAGATTGTTGACAAAGAAAGAAGGTCCCTCAATCAACGCCATCACGCCTTTCCCGTTCAGATCATTTATCGAGGCGGCAAGCTTCTTCATAGATTCAACATTTGAAGATTCGATCCTGATTGCTCTTTTGACCGCATAGTTATCGACAAAATTTGTCTTATTCCCCTTGTCATCCAGTTTGCAGATTTCATCAACTTCCGTATTAAGGTCGCTTATTTCATGTTTCCCGAGAATGCTCGAAGCAAGTGCTTTCACCTCGTTCATCTGCGTTGAACACAAATCATATGCATCAGCCAAGGTCTTAGCGACGTTTTTTATTGTAACTGTCATAGCTGATGAATCCGATTTCACCTGAAGCTCCGCGTATCCCTTCACTTGCAGGGTATCTATTTTTCGCAAGGAAATCCATGGCCGAGCCAACATGTAAGACGCAAACAATAGGGTTGCTGAAGCAAAAAAAACGATAAGAATCAATTTGGAATTTTTCATTTTTACCTCACATAAAATCCAAGGGCTGGAATCTAACATTCCCAAAGCTTTTTTCAATCATCCTATTATCAAAAAACTAACCCACGCCAAATCAAATTCTAATCATTTAGCTATAGTCTTTCATCGTGCATACTTAGCATGCTCCACTTAAGTTAAAAAATGGAGATGGAGGCATGTCCGATGACGCGAAAAAAGAAAGTTTTGTTTATATGTACAGGCAACTCTTGCCGCAGTCAAATGGCTGAGGGGCTATCTTGAAGCGGTTTTTTATTTCCACAGGCTTTCTTTTTTTTATTTGTGGATTAGTGTATGAGCTAAACAGAAATAAGGGATTCACAATGATCTTTAAAAGAAGAAAGCTTGGTCCTACTTACACGCGCTCTCCGGTGCAAAATATTCGGGAAGGAGCTACAACAAATTTCTCCAAAATACTTTTTGCGATCGCGTACTCCGCAGGCTTCCTCGTAGTGTTATACGTATTTGTAGGGGTAATAGTATTCCTCGGAATTCATTTCTCGGACATGTGGGAGGAAGGCACAACGACTCTCAGCGTGTTCAATAGCCCTTACTGCCTGCCTTGGAAGGTCGGAGGAGTTATCGGAGTATTCCTTTACGTATTCAAGGATAATCTGACAAAACGCTGACCTCCGATGTCCGACATTCCAGATATTTTGTCCAAGATCGTAAAGAATAAGCGTAAGCGCGTCGATATACTTTCAGCAAACCTTTCAAAAATAAAAGACGCCGCATTTTCCCCTTCCGCTCCAATAGATTTCCTGTCGGCGCTTTCAAAAAAAAATGGATTTAGCTTAATATGCGAAGTGAAGAAAGCGTCTCCTTCTGCCGGCATTATATGTGATAAATTTCAACCTGCTAAATTCGCAAAATCGTACGCCGACGCAGGAGCTGACGCGATAAGCGTGCTTACCGAAGAAGATTTTTTTCTTGGATCAACCGAGGATCTTAAATCAGCTAGAGTAGCCGCAAGTCAAACTCCGATACTTAGGAAAGACTTCATATTCAGCGAAGTCCAAGTCTATGAGAGCAGAATGATCGGAGCCGACAGCTTCCTCCTGATATGCGCGATCCTGGATAAAAATGAACTCACAAGGATGATATCTCTTGGTAGATCCTTGAAGATGGAGCCCTTAGTGGAGGCGCATGACAGAAAAGAGGTTGACAAAGCTCTCTCCGCCGGAGCGAAAATAATAGGAATAAACAATAGGGATCTGAGAACGTTCAAGGTCGAATTAGAAACTTCTAAAAAACTATCAAAATATATCCCTGGCGACATAATAAAGGTGTCAGAGAGCGGGATAAAAGATGCAAGCGACTGTAAATTTCTGATGGATTTAGGCTTTCATGCCGCGCTGGTGGGAGAAACATTCATGAGAACCGGAACAGCGAATCTATCGCAAAAGATAAAATCATTCAAAAATATACCATACGAAAAAACTAAATAGGAAAAATAAAAATGCATAAAAAAATCTTCCAAAAAATTTTCCTTACTCTTATGCCGTTTTTGATCTATTCCTGCGCCACTGATGAAAGTTCAAAAAACATCGCCGTAATGTCAACCAACGAACCGAGAAGATTCCCGGAGATAAAAAACGCGAACGCCGTACTCGAGTGCGTGTCGACCAGAAGAACTTTCTTCAGCGACGAAGATATCCAATTAACATTTAAACTTAGAAACCTATCCGAAAATAGACTTCTAATATACGAATGGATGCGAAAACAGGAGGACAACATAAGACTCTATTATTTCCTATCGGAAAATCCAGATGGGGCTCCTCCGATCTCAGAATGGAAGGTACTCGCTCCAGAAATAAAAGTTCCAGCCAAAAGGCAAAGTATCGAACTCTCATCATGGAATTCAACGCTAGTAGACAAAATTTTCAAATTAGAAGAAATAGGTCTCGACCCAAATTCGATGTTTGGACCTAAAATTTTACTGGTCGTCGGAGAACTGAATCTCAAATCCATCAAACTGAGAAGCGAAATTGTAAATATAGAGATCAAAAAACGATGAAGAAAAGAATCAGCGGAACGAACTCTCTTATATTGAGATTTCTCTTCGCCGCACTCATAATATATCTTTTGACCCTCGGCAAAAAGAAATTGATATTGCAGACAATTCATACTACGGATCCTGTATGGCTAATAGCCGCGTTCATGTGCTTCTTCTTGAGCTTTCTGGTCTGTGTCGCGAGGTGGCATTCCCTTTTGAAGATGCAAGACATAGACCTAAGCCTCACGGAAACTTTTGTCCTATCAATGCAAGGAATGTTCTTCTCTCTCGTAATTCCCGGAGCAGTCGGAGGAGACCTCGCAAAGGCTGGTTTCGTGTCTGCCAAGGCTGGTGCGGGATCAAAAGTCAAAGCCGTTTTTTCTATATTGATAGACAGAGTGATAGGACTGATGGGATTGTTCGTACTTGCGGGAATACTCGGAATCGTTTCCTACTCACAAATTGCCAAATTATCCAATTCCGCCAAGATGATAGTAACGATCTTGGTTGCTGGTTCTATTACGGGTATAGCTGGAGCGTCGGTTCTCTTTTTTCATCGCAAACTGGAAAAATTAACTCCTATCAAATACTTGCTCGAACTTGCTAATAAATACGGCAAATCAATGCCAACCCTTTTGATGGAAGCACTCGATGGCTACAGGGCATCATACGTGAAACTGATAACATGGATAATTACTAGCGCAATATTTGTCCATTCTCTTCAGGGCTTCGCTGTATATTGCATGGTGATTGGCGTTGGACATTCTGAACAACAGGTTCAATACGTTGTCTTGTCAGCATCAATGGGAAATGCCGTCGGAGCGATACCGCTAACACCATCCGGTTTCGGGACTCGCGATGCTGTAATAGCCGCCTTGCTTTCAGCCTCAGGCATAGAATATAAAACCGCCTGGAGCATCGCCTTGATGAATACCGGATTGATAATAATATTCAACCTTATCGGCGGAATATTTTTTATCACAGGCGGCAGGAAAAAACAGAGCCCGCAAACATCCTGATCATCTCCTGCCCATCAGCACAACGCTTTCAAAATGAGGCGTTCGTGGAAAAAGGTCGGCGAGGAAAATTTTTTCGACAGCGTATTTATCCTGACAAAGTATTTTCATGTCCCTGGACATTGTGTCAGGAGCGCAAGATACGTAAACGATTTTCTCCGGCGGATTCGACATCAGCGCAGTCAAAAGGCGTTGTTCCATCCCTGACCTAGGAGGATCGACTATGGCCATTGTTCCTGAACCAGAATTTTTCGTCAGCAAATCCTCGGCCTCTTCTCCAGCGAAATTCGCTAGAAAAAACGCCCTATCTGAAACGCGGAGGTTTTCCGCGTTGATTTTTGCCGCCTCCACCGCCCGAAAATCGCTTTCCACCCCTATTGCGATTTTCGCGCCGGAAAGCGCACCCGAAAGCGCGAAAATTCCTGTCCCGCAGTAAAAATCCAACAGCGTCTTGGGTTTCAACTCTTCTAGCACATTCAGGACAGTTTCAAATAATATCCTGGAGGCAAATACATTGGTCTGAAAGAAGGATGAAAGCGGCACGACGAGTTCCCCTATGCAGGTTTTTTCCTTCAGAATCTTCTCCGGGGCCCCCTTCCCGTCAATCCAGTCCATCACCCCGTCATTATGCGAAAATCGCAAAAATAAAACGTCCTGCTCATTCATATTTTTCAAAGCGGACTTGTCAGACAGAATCTCTGATATCCTGGAATTTATAGGTTCAACCGCCAGTGGACAATTTTTTATTTCGATAACGCTTTTATTGTCCGTCATCACATATCCAAGATATTTAGAAACTTCCGTTTTTTTTGCCAGATGCAGGGAAATCTTGTTCCTGTAATGGAGTTCTTGCGGTGAAGGAATTGCGATTATATCAGGCTTTTCCGGCAAACGACCTATTCTGAGGATTAAATCTATCAATTGTTTTTTCTTTATTTCAATTTCGTGAGCGTAGCTGACATGCTGATATGAGCATCCAGGACAAAATTCACGGGCAGAGGCCCTGCCGGGCACAAATGCCAGCGGGCATTTAGCCTCAATTCTGTGAGGAGAAGCCAAAATTATTTTTGAACATGAAGCCTTTGCAAATCGTTTTCTGTCTTCGACTATACGGCCTGACACTTTTTCGCCGTCTATTACTCCCGGCATGAAGAGAACCTTCCCGTCCGCCCTGGCAACGCCATCGCCGCCAAAAGCTATATCCGACACTTCAACTTCAAAATCTCTTTTGTCTCCGCGCTCTTTCATCTTTTTAGATTTTTCCCGTTTTCGTGTTATCTTGTATTCCAGTTTTCAGCATGGAAATGCTTTATTCATTCATGCTTTGGGTCTCTAATGTCGTTTTGTTTTTGCGTTATTTCAAATCATAATTCTGAGGAATATCATGATTAGTAATTTTTTAACCTGTCTGAAAAGAAAGTCCGCAACAGTGGTTTTGTTGTCATTTCTAGCGCTTGCTTCTGGCTGTTCAACAGTTCCATACACTGGGAGATCTCAGTTTTTAATGACATCTCTTTCTGAGGAAAACTCCATCGGCGAACAAGCTTGGCGGGAAGTACTTTCAAAAGAGAGAATATCAAATGATGCTTTTTACAACACGGTCTTAAAGGAGTCTGGAACATACCTGTCACGTGTCGCAGAACGTCCCGATTTCAGATGGGAATTCAGAGTGCTTGAGAATCCTGAAGTCAACGCGTTTTGTCTTCCGGGCGGCAAAGTGGCAGTATACACCGGACTCTTCGGTTTTTGCTCGAATGAAGCCGAACTCTCCGCTGTCGTAGGCCATGAGATAGGACACGCGATAGCAAGACATGGCGGAGAACGTATGACCCAGCAGTTGATCCAGCAGGCCGGAGCGGAAATTGTCAAGGCGAGCCTTGGAGCAAGTGGCAAGACAGAAGCGTGGCTTACAGCCTACGCCGGGGTATCAAACGTCGGCATAATTCTTCCGTACAGCAGAGTCCATGAATATGAGGCTGACCGCATAGGGATGATTCTTATGGCGAAAGCCGGATATGATCCAAACGCGGCACTGAGCTTCTGGGAGAAAATGTCGGCAAAAGAAAACAGTGTATCTGCACTAATGGAATTTCTGTCAACTCACCCGATAAGTAGCAACAGGATAGCCGAGATGAAAAAAGTCCTTCCTGAGGCGCAGAAATTTTATCAGTCCGCTCCTGTCAAAAGAGGAACGGGAAGAAATATCGGAAAATGAATTTCAAATCCCAATGATTATAACAAGTTCAAAAAATGAAAGGATAAAAAGGCTGGTCCGCTTGAGGAGCCGCAAAGGCAGAGACGAGGAAAAGACCGCTCTCATAGAAGGATACAGGGCTCTCTCAAGGGCACTTGAGACAGGAGTCGAAGTAAAGGAGATTTATTTCTGTCCATCTCTTTTTCTTGGAGAAAATGAGCATAAGATTCTTTCCGCCGGATCTTCTCGCGGAGCTGAACTTTTTGAAACCACTCCGGAAGTTTTTGCGAAATTCGCATATCGAGATCGTCCTGAGGGGCTTGTAGCAACAATTCCGACAAGGGACCATAATATTAACGAAATACCATTATCCGCAAATGCCACATATCTTGTTCTTGAAGGTATAGAAAAACCCGGAAATCTAGGTTCAATACTCAGGAGCGCAGACGCCACTGGCGTGTCGGGAGTGATAGTATGCGAAAAACGCACCGACATATATAATCCTAACGTGATAACGGCCAGCACTGGAGCGATATTCACCGTGCCACTGGCTGAATCCAGCCGAGAGAACACATATAAATGGTTAAGATCAAATAACATACGCATTATAGCCACGACCCCTCATACGAAAAAAATCTACTCCGATGAAAATCTCCTAGGCGCCGTCGCCCTACTTTTGGGCTCAGAACAATGCGGGCTCGATCCCTTCTGGCTGGAAAATGCGGACTCCAAAGTCAGAATTCCCATGCTAGGAATGGCTGATTCTCTGAATGTATCAGTATCAGCTACCCTGATGATGTATGAAGCCGCAAAACAAAAAAACTGGAAAACCTCAGGCTGAAATTGGATTTTTGTCTAGAGGATTGATTACAATTCCGGGGCTATTACGACACGAAATCCGATTGATTCTTCTGTTGATTTGAAATAGAAAGCCGCGCGAGAATTGCTTCTGATATGTTCGGATCCGCTCTGAAAAGAACCCCCTCTTGCGACCTTTGTGTCGTCCTCATTTTTTTCAGTGCATATAGGATCTTCAACATCCGCCTCAATGTATGGAGCGTAACTGTCCAAACACCATTCCCATACATTTCCATACATTCCATGCAGTCTCCACGGATTCGGAGTTGTTTCGGAGACCGGTCTGGTCTGTCCACCGGAATTTCCTTTAAAACATGCGTGCCTTTCGATTTCTTCGCCCTTTGGGAAATAAAAATCTTCCTTCGTTCCCGCCCTGCATGCGTATTCCCACTCGGCCTCAGTAGGCAGCCTGTAGGCATATCCCTTGGGGAGGCGTTTCTCTTTTTTCTCCCTTTCGGTTAGCCATTTGCAGAAGAGATTTGCCGCTTCCCAGCTTATTTCTATCATCGGCATGGCTGGATCTCCCCAAAACTTAGCTTTGCCGCCTTTCATGGCGGGACCTTTTTCCAAGGGGCAATCCTTGTCATTCCAATCTATACCCCGATTCACTTCATCAGAAGCAGAATCTTTCAAAAAGAACACGAATTCCCCTATCGTAACCTCATATCTGCCCATCCAGAAATCACGAGTTATCTTAGATATATGCGCTTTATCTTCCGCATTCTGTTCCGTTGAAGAAGCGGGGTTTCCCATCAAAAAAGCGCCTTTGTTTATGAATTGAAATTTCATTCCAATGTCCGGCACGGTCCATTCCCTGCCAATCTCAGGACCGGAATAAAAAGCCTTTCTGAACAATTCAACAGAGGCTATGAATTCGTTTAGGGATGAAAGCTTGTCCTGCGGAAGAAACTGCCTGTATTCCCTGGAGAAATCTTCTAGCGTGCTGATAGCTTCCGAACTGAACCTGACGGCTTCGGGATGATTTTTCGGATCTGACGAAAGCTTTTTCGCCTTGTCGAATGCTGTTGACGCCTTTGCAATCGCGTCTCTATAGGCCTTTTCCGACGAGGCTTCCTTGCTACGAAGCCCTGCGCCATCAGCAGCGGAGGCCAGCCCCGCTTTGGCGTCTTTATCTTCTTCGTAACCGTGGACAGCCATGGCTTTTTTAAAACAATCCTCGGCGGCATTCCATTTCTTGGCCTTGATCATTTCCCAGCCCTTGCTCATGGCCGCCCTATAGGCATCCCTCCGGCTCAACAGTATTCTCTGCGCCTCGGCTCCTTTCTCAGCCTGCGCTATAGCCGAAACAATTTCTGAATCTGATTTTATTCCCGCAGCTTTTTTCAAAAATGTCAACGCTCGCTGATAATCCTTTTCTCTCAATTTAAGCATTCCGTATTCGCAGAATTCTTCTGGTGACAAAGTCAGCTCGTAGGCGAGAAGCGAATATAGACCTTCCAGATTTCCGGGATATTCGCCGGAGGCTTCAGCGGTCAGTTTCACCTCGCCCAAGCTGTCGGAGGCGTCAATGAGTTTTGCGCTGATTGAAACTGAGTTACCTACGACGATTATTTCACCGGTAACGAGAAGATTTGCGCCGAGCATCTGACCGACCTTTCCAGCCTTTTGCGCATCGTCAACAAGTTCTGAAGACTGAAATTTCAGCTCAGTTATAACTTTGGATATGGCGCTGCGGTTCACGATGCGATAACGTTGTCTTGCGAAAATCGCATTCTCAAGATTCTCCGCCACGGACCAACCCGAAACGGATTTGTCTTCGCCGGTAACCTTGAATTCCACAACAGCGATAACCTTCTTAGCGTCTTCCGCCCGCAGATCCGGGAGCAACAAGCACAAAGAGAAGGCAAAGGCTACAAAGAAAAATCGCATGCAACTGACAGGAAATCTGTCATTTTTCCTTTTGAACGGATTTGGGTTCCGTAATTCACTGCTCACGTATGTACATTGCTCCCAATTTTTACCTTATTTTGTCGTCCCAAGCCAAACAAAAAATTATTTTTTTCTTTTGAACACGATGACAGCCACAACAACTACTGCGGCTGCGAAAATCGCAAAGCCGACAACTATTGCCGCCGCTATTATTACTACCGATGATGAAAACTTGGAAGTCCCCTGTCCCGACAATGCTTCATCCGTTCTCGGAGGAGGAGTTTCCTTCAACTGCCCCGCCACATCCTTTCTAGCGAACTGAATCAAATTCCTGCCGTATCTGTCCAGTATGAATCTATCGCCAAGGATCTTCTGTATTTCATTCTTCAGCAATGATGTTTCCAATTTTGAATCGCATTCCAGCACGGAAAGGAATGCGCTGTCGAATTCCCTGATCCATACGGAAGGAATTCCGTCAACTGCTGAAAGACCATTTTTAAGCTTGTCCAGGCTGTCTTTGTCTATTCCCGCGATTTCTATTTTAATCCTGGCTCCGAGATCAAGATCGCTTATCCATCTTGCCATGATTTTTTTAAAAAGCGACATGACATTCTTTTCTTTTGTGGCTGGGCTGTCGCCTTTTAGCATGCTTATAAGATATTTTCTCGCAAACTGGTCCGGGGCGTTTATAGGATCAAAAAAATCCTTACCGTGAACGGTCGCTACTGGCAATGTGAGTGCCGCCATGCTTTCTCCGCTGTCGAGCCATACAGCTTTCATTTCCGCACCAAGAGATAAGTCTCTGCTCTTGACTTCGTAAGCTTCCTCGATCGGGCCAACTGTTCCACCGACATCCGCGCTAATCATGAAATCGGCTTTTGAAGAAATCCCCGCCTTTCTTGCCTGAGCAATAGCTGTCTTATTTAGAAGTTCATCTCTCTTGGCGTTAATGTCAGCTGAGGAATCCGCGGCGCCCTCGTCCACAACCTGAAAACCAAGCTCAAGGGCGATTTCAGATATCACCGATTTAGCGACGTCGGTTTTCTGTTCCGAAAGTCCAGCAATTTTCTCTTGCGTTTTGATGATTATCCTTGGAGAGCCCTTCCTAGCGATTAGCGCCTTGATTGCCATCGCGTCCCCGGCGTCAGGGCTTCCTTTGCCAACCGTAGCCTTTATCTTTACGTTGTAGGTTCCGGCGGCCTTGTCATATCCCTGCTCTATTATCTTGTAGTCCCTGATGTATCCGAATGAACGAGTCATTACCTTGTCATATTCCAATACGAAGTTTGTCACCTTGCTTTCGTTCATGAGCTCCACGCCGGCTCCATTTCTTACGGCATTTCTCATTGCATCGGCAAGCGCCTGTTCCCTTGAACTTTGTCCATCGCCGACGGCAGAACCTGCACCCACAACTTCCGAGAAAACAGCATCCTGTCCAAATGATTCTGAAATTGCGAAAATCGCAATTATGGCCATAAGCAGGATTTTCAGTGTTATTTTCATTCAAATCCTCTCGTTGATATTAGTTGGAGCCGATTACAAAATTGCCTTTTAAAAGGATCGCCAGCCCTATGGCTGGCTCTTAAGCCGGTCATCCGTCTTCGCCTCCAGCTACGCCGGATAAGACGACGGGACAAGTGAGACCGGCGTTCCAACGGCAATTTTGCAATTGGCTCAGTTGATTTTAATACTTGCCAAAAGACCCAACTCATAATATATTGTGCCAAAGGGTATTTTCATTAAATCATGAAAAAAATGTGTACAAAAGCTGGATTATTGTGTTTTGCGATTTTCGCATCTGCGGAACTTTTCGCACTTCCTAAGACGATGGGGATATTCGGTGGTGGTGATGAAGGCGCGAACGTGGAGAACTCAACCATTAGGACGGAGACAACGAACAGTCAGATAAGAGCCTCTGATGGGTCGAATGTTAATACTGGGGTATCTGCAAAAGGAGCTCAGATTGAGAATTCCGAGGTTAAAAGCAATTTCACCGGCAACATCAATGTGATAGGCTCCACTGTAAACACCGGGGTCAAAGTGGATGGGGCCACGATCACTGACTCATCAGTATCATCCACAACCAGCGGTGGCAGCATAAACGCATACAATTCCAGCATCAACACCGGCACCAGGCTGTCAGGAGCGGAAGGCTCCAACATAAGCAGCAACGTAAGTTATGGAGGCATAAGCGCCGAAAACTCCACCGTAAATATAGGCTCAATCACAGGCAGCGCCCAGGGCAAGGATGTTTCAACAAATGTCGGCATTGCAGGCGTAAAAGCAAGAAATGAGACCATAAACATCGGGAACGTAAATCTTAACAGTGGCGGCGGCGGGCGTTCAAGCTCGGACCTCAGTTTTGAGAGGAAAAAGAGCGGAACAAGCATCGCGAACGTAAACGTTGAAGACGACGATGTCGACGAGGTGAATGTCACCGTCGGAGATGCTGGCAAACTGAGCGACAAGATAAAAACACGGCACAAAGCGAAGGTTTACGAGGAAAACGACGGAGTCGACGCCAGCGGCACTAAGAGCGTTTTTATCAACAAGAAAGAACGCAGAGAAGCTGAAAAGGAAGGCTCAGGCGTAGGGAATGTGAATATCGAAAAAGGAAGCGATGTTAAAAAAGTCAACGTCTACTCGGAATAATTTGTGTCCCAGATAATTCTATCGGGATTGCTATCACCCTTCGCCTTACGAGCTGCGGGGCATAGATCCTATTCCTAATCGTAATCGCTATCGCTATCGTAGTCGTAATCGCTATCAATCGAAGGCAATTCCGATGTCGACTCCGACGCCGACTTGTCCCTCATAGCAAAGGAGGGCGGGTTTCCCAACCCGCCTAACGGCTAGCATCCCATATAAATGCGGCAACAAACAATCCCAAAAGACGAAACGTCCTTCGCTACCGCTATCTTAAAAACACAAGTATAACAGGGATAGTTCCATAAATCGGGGTCGGCATCGCTTCCGGTATCGAGACATGAATTCAATCGATTACGACTTGTCCACCATGGCTCACTGGACAAAGGGAACCTGTCCCCCGTAGCTCAAGTGGCGTAGGGGGACCTGCTCCCCGTGGCTCCGTGACTTCATGCGAGATAAAAATGGAGTCTTTAGCAGGGGCTTCGGTTTCCTTACCAATGAAACCATCACATCAAATACAACTAATCTGACCAATGTAATATGGCAGAATCCATTGAATTCATTTCTCGATACCGATTCCGATAGCAACCCCGACCTGTAACTCTGGGATACAGAACTGCCACCCCGTAGCCCGAAGGTCAATGAGGATTCCGGCACCACCCCCGACTTTTCACCCCATCAAAAGCTTGATTTTAACGATCATATGTGATATAATTACCGGATAATTTTAAAATCATAATGGAGGATTTCCAATGAAAAGAATCGTAGTTGTGCTGATGCTGTTGGCTGGAACAACGAAACTGATGGCCCTGCCGGGACTTTTTGACATCTTCGGTGGTGGAGGAGAGACCACGGTTGAAAATTCAACCATTGAAAATACAAATCAGGACGTAAAGAACAAGGCTGACGGCGTATCCGACATCAACAGCGGTATCCGTGCGAGAGGAGCAGAAATCAGCAATTCCACCATAACCAATGAAAATACCAAAGTAAACAATACGGCCACATTGAATTCAGTGATCAACAGTGGCGTAACGGCTGACGGAGCTACAATAAAGGACTCCGAAATCAGAAACGAAAACACGAAAGTTGACAATATCGCGACAAACTTCTCGACCATTAACAGCGGCGTAAACGCGGACGGAGCGACGATCGAAAACGACTCCCTGCTGGACAATCAGAATTTCGACGTCAAAAACACCGCCACAAACAATTCCGTTATCAACAGCGGCATAAACGTAAAGAATGCAGAACTGAATCATGCCACGATAATAAACACCAACAACAAGGTGGAAAACGAGGCATCGAACATGTCCACAATAAATTCCGGAGTCGATCTCGGCCCGCAGGAATAAGGGTCAATTTCTGAATACTAGGAGGCTTCTCCTATCAGGAGAGGCCTCCGACAATACTAACTTACTTTCGTGAACTATCTTTTTCAATTTACGAATCTTGCGTTGTTTTCTTTCGTGTTGTCAGGTGGGTTTTCGCTTGTGGCTGATGATGTAAAACCTGATTCCGGCATGACGCAGGCACAGAAGCGGCTTATCGAATCCGCATCAAAAGAGCTCTCAAATCTGAACAAGAACATTCTCGACAAGATTGGCGGACTTGAGAAACTCGAAGGCAGGACGGTCATACTGAAGGCGAAGGTGACTGAGAATCCGGACGGGATAAGGGTTGAGATGATTGATGCTTCACTTGATGACGGGAAGACCGTGAAGGGATTGCCTGACACAGTGTTTCTGAAGGGGGCGGTGAGAAAGACATCCCCAGAAAGTTTCAGCCTTGACATGAAGGACATATATTCCGATAAAAAAGACAGGAATGAAAATTAAGGAGCATTTATGAATGGAATAACTTTGATTTCGTTGATAGCCGCACTGGTTCTTGTTTCATGCGGGGAGAAGGAGGAAAAGGCCCCCGGAGCATCAGCTTCCGCTCCGGTGAATTCAACGGCCCAGTCTCCAGAAACCAGTACTCCACGGATTGATCCGGCAAAGAAACTGAACTCAATAAACTGTGCCCGTCTGATGGCGGAGAGGAACATAGTTGAGACCGTATATGGCGTGAAACTTAAATTCTCTGAACAGGTTACGAACATAATAGAAGGGGCTTTCGTAGGAACTACTGAAACAAAAACTGGACAACGAAGCATAAAGGGAATAGAATTCGAACCGGTTAAATACGACCCTGAAAAAGATATAGCTCAAGTAACAGCTACACTAAAGCTTGCGAAAATCGCAGACATAGTGGACCAGGAAAAGTTCAACATCGCGAAAAATCCGGACAAGATAATCAAGAGAACCGCCTTCGCGACATCCACAGCGGAAAATGTACCAAAACTCGCCGCCCTGCGCGCTGCGGAACTGGACGCTTACAAGAACCTCTATAAACAAATCGGAGGCTTCACTCTGGAAAGTCGCACAAAAGTGGAAAATTTCGTCCTGACTTCAGACGTGGTAAAAGCTTCCATAATAGGGGCTATAATGGGGGCGGAGTTTGTGGGGTTCGCTTGGGATGGCACCGGAGAGGATGCAATAGCGATAGTGAAACTCAGAATCAACGCGCAGGAATTAAATGAGATGCTACCGGAGAAGATCGTCGGTGTCGAGGGTACCTACATCGAAGCTGAGGGACGCGCCGCTCAGGCGCCCGCACAAGGATCTTCCGAAATCGGAGCAAAAGAGGAAATAGTGGAGATAAAAATCTGAGATTTCCGCTTTGACAAAATCGTTTAGAATCTTATCTTCAGGACTCAAACATAAATGAACCGATTGCAAAATTGCCTTTCAAAAGGACCGCCAGCCTTATGGCTGGCTCTTAAGCCGGTCATGAGACCGGCGTTCCAACGGCAATTTTGCAATCGGCTCAAATAACTTGGGATGAAATCAAGCATGAGGCTTTCTTTTTTTGCGATTCTCGCATGCGTAGTTCTTTCGGGTTGTCTTTCCACTCCCGGAGGACTGACTTCCTCCACACTGCCGATATCGGCAAAAGATTCCTACACGATAATAGCAGAAAATGTTTCTGGCGGAAACGCCCAGTTGAGGATTTTGGGATTGCCACTATACCCACTGAACGCTTATGACGCCCTTCAGAGCACAAAGGAAAAATATGGAGCTGACGGATTAATAAACGTAACGGTCGAGAACGAGATGTACAGTCTGACGCTGATTCCGTTTATCACATACCACAAGGTGCTGATAAACGGCGATGCCATAAAATTCAAGAGGGGTAAACTATAATGAAAATATTTTGCTCTATATGCGTGCTATTCGCAGTTATATCCTTCAGCGGATGCACCAGCGTGGTTGGAATATCGCCTTCAACCACTCCGATAACGGAGAACGACACTTACACGATAATCGGCAAGGCCAGCGGAACTTCGAGAGGAATACTTTGGTTCGTCATCCCAACCTTCCCAGACAGCCCATCCAAAACTGCCCGCGATAAGGCAATAAGAGACTCAGGCGCGGATGCGCTGATTGAAGTTGTTGAGGAATATGAAGTATTTAATATGCTAGTACTCGGTTTCGTATGGACAACGGTCGAAGGAACCGCAGTAAAAATCACACGAGGGGGAGCCAGTCAATGATGTCGAATCTGAAAATATTTTCCGTCGCTATAATCGCAACATTATTTCTTTCCGGATGCGGATCCACGCTTTACATGAGGCACAACGAAAGCCTCGCAGAACTCAGCTCAGCGCAAAAGTCCGCACTGCTCGCCAAGAAAAACAATGTGCCCTGCAGGGTTGAAATAATCTGTCCGGACGACATGTGCGGAAAATATTCGACAACCTTTTCAAGCAACGTCGTTCATTATCCGCTCAAGCAGATACTGCGCGACAGCTTCAACAGCGCGGTATACTGCGCGTTTGAACAGCCGGGAGGGGAAATTCTCGATTCTTTCACTCTCAAGGTTGATGTGTTCAAGTCTCAACTTGATATGGACAGCTCCGATGCGGCTTACACCCTCTACCTCATGGTCACACTCGACGAGCCGGGCGAAAAGAAGGTCGTAACAATAAGAGCGGACAAGACTCTCGACGGACCGGTAAAACACCAAAAAGAGGTGCCAACCGTGATCTACGATGTTGCAAAAGATCTTGCCATAGATGTAATCAAACAACTCAAACAGGATCCGAAGGTAATCAAGACCATATCCCGCTTCGAGAAGAAGTAATACTCGGCTGCATTCACAACTCGAGTTGCATTCAAAGAGCTAGAAAAGACAAGGGATATTGAGGGATGTTTGGGTAAATTGTGGATTAAGAATGAAGAATTGGAAGTCTTGGAGAGGAGACGATTCTCAGAGTCATTCTCGGGATAAACAAATCCCAACCCAAGACACTCAAAATATTCGGAATTTAATTTCAGGCAGCCCATATTTTACTAAAGATCTTTTCTCCACGTCATCCAACAAATCTTAGCCCTTTTCCTCATCGGGCCTGCCCTCCAAAGCTTCCTTAGCGTCGGAGGGAACTCGATGAATTCCTACAGGAGTTGAGGCCAGCTCCTGCTATCTCACGGTTGAAATCCAATTCTCGGCTTCTTGGATGCGGGCGGGGGAGCCATGAGCTGATCCACAGCGTCAATCAAAAGGGTTATTTTCCTGTCGTGTTCCATAAGTTTTTGTCTTATCTCGTTGTGGGAGGCAAGCAATTGCCTCATCCTGACAAAGGCCTTTATTATCGCTATGTTCACTTGTATAGCCCTTTCGCTTTTGAGTATTGAAGAGAGCATAGCCACTCCATGTTCAGTGAAGGCGAAGGGAAGATGCCTTGTCCCACCCCATCTTGCTATGCCAATTTGGCATATCAAATCTGTAAGTTCCTTCTTATTAAGGATAAACATAAATTCTTCTGGAAAACGCTGGATATTTCTTCGCACTGCTCTTTTCAGTTGTGAGGTTGGCGTATCGTAAAGGAGCGCTAGATCCATGTCGAGCATGACCTTCTGCCCCCTTATAAGGAAAATCTTGTTCTCTATCCTTTCAATCGGCACAAGTGTGGCATGACTTTTTCCCATATGCTCCTTCCATCGTTTTATCTTCATAACCTACATTCAGTTTAGGTGAGTTCAATTTTGTGTAAGTTTCGTGTAAGGGGTCTGAGCACATTTTTTCTTATAATTTCAGGCAACCCATATTTTACTCAAGTTCTTTTCTCCACGCTATCCACAAATCTTAGTCCTTTTCCTCATCGGGAACTTGATGGATTCCCACAAGGATTGGCTATGGATTCCTACAATAGTGGTTGAATTTATCTAAAATCCTTATAACAATCTCCGTATTCTGGATATCCTAATTTTTTGTTGATTTCTTTTGGAGTAGTTTTTTTTGTTTCAACATCTTTCCATAAAGTAAATAATTCATTCAATTCTAACTGTAAATCATCCCATTTCTTTTCTTGTGCTTTTTGTCTCAGTTTATAAATCATTACTTGCACGGGTCTGTTGTAATATGATGTTTGATGAGAGTTCCACCCAACACGGGCAGTAGTTTCACATATTGAATAGCATAATCCCACTAATAAAACGAGAATGATCCCCGAAATAATTCTAAGCCATAACTTATACAAGCATATTGTGGAAATAAAACTCGCTACCGTAATTATAAAAGGTTCATGAGAACTTAAGCGGACGATTTCTAACGATTTTTAATATCAAAGA
>CAZXAC010000005.1:0-27948 GCA_964638335.1 uncultured Lentisphaera sp.
TGGGGATCTAGCGCTTGTGGAGGCGGCACTTTCAGGGAGGGCATTTTTCAATCTTGTAAACATCGGAGTTGCATTTCCACGTGATAAATTCGGACAATTCGTAGGATACAAGACCGATCACGATCCGTACCGCCGGGCAACATCTTTCGGACCGTACACGTCCCGCGAGATGTGCAGGACACTGATAAACGAAGTAAAACGCCGTCGCATAGAAATCGCTGAAGATCGAGTTGTCGCATCACTGCTTACTGTTGGTGACAAAGCCGGCAAACGCGTGGCAGGGGCAATAGTTTTGAACTGCAAAGAGAAATCGCAGAATAAGGCTTTTGAAGTTTATTGTGCCGAAAATGTGGTTTTCGCAACAGGCGGACCGGGTGGTCTATACAAGACAAGCGTATATCCCGCAGTCCATACGGGCGCGATAGGGCTGGCGCTTATGGAGGGCGCTAAGGCTCAAAGCCTTCCTGAGTCACAATATGGTCTCGCTTCAATAAAATTCCGCTGGAACGTTTCGGGGACATACATGCAGGTTATCCCTAAATTCATAAGTACCGACGCGGACGGGAAAAGCAATGAAAGAGAATTCATGCGCGAATATTTCTCTTCATCCGGAGAGATGAACAGTATGATATTTTTAAAGGGATACCAGTGGCCATTTGATCCAAGGAAGGTGGTCGGAGGTTCTTCAATTGTAGACATACTTGTATACATTGAAACCGTTCTTAAAGGCAGGAGGGTTTTCCTGGACTTCCGCTCAAACGGATCTGGGCTGGATTTTAAGTCGCTCAACGGAGAAGCTTATGAATATCTAGAAAAATCAGGGGCGCTTTTTGGAACTCCAATCGAGCGATTGAAAAAAATGAATGAACCGGCAATATCGCTCTATCTTGACCATGGAATAGACATACGGAAAGAAGCTCTTGAAATTGCGGTGTGCGCACAGCACAATAATGGCGGGCTTGCTGGAAATATCTGGTGGGAGTCAACAAATATAAGGCACCTTTTCCCGATCGGTGAAGTAAATGGCTCTCACGGTGTTTACCGCCCTGGGGGATCGGCGCTAAACTCTGGACAAGTCTCAGGATTCAGGGTTGCGGAGTACATCTCAAATAGATATTCCGGAAATTCTCTTGATGTTGTCAAGGTTAGGAGGATTGCCGAAAAGAAGCTAAGAGAAATTCTGGCATGGATTGAAAAAAGTTCGAAATCGAAAAAGAACTGGAAGGACGTAAGACTCGAATTCCAGTCAAGGATGTCAAAGGCCGCAGCACATATACGTTCGCCTAAGACACTGGAGGATTCAGCGAGTGATGCCTGGAAGCAGTGGAAGGATCTAAGAAAAACAGGATGCTCTTTCAAAAATATCGCTGGCATGATCGAAGCGGTCCGAAATCTTCAGCTATGTTTTGCGCATGCTGTTTATATCGATGCGGTGAAAAAAGAAGTAGAGGACGGCGTAGGAAGCCGCGGCTCGGCCATTGTTTTGGATGACAAAGGCATACAGGCACATTCCAAACTCGGAGCAGATTGGAAATTCCTGCCCGAGAACACGGAATTCAGGAACAAAGTCCTTGAGACTGTAGCAACAATCGAAGGGAAAGTACAGAACAGATGGGTCCCGAGACGTGAACTTCCGAATGACGACGCATGGTTTGAGACAGCATGGGCATCATTCCGTAAAGGGGAAATCTACAAATAACGCACGACGAAAGAATAAAAAAACAAAAAATCTGTTAGATCCTTAAAATAAATAACGGATCCATTACGTTCTTTTTATATCTAGATGATGTTTTTCAATCTGCTATATTGCAGGCTGATTGAACTGAAAAATGCAGGTTGAAAATGTTTTCGGATCTTTTATGGCGAAGGGAGTTCTTCATGCGAAATATCTTTTTATTTGCATTGGTCTTTTGGCTCGGTGGACGGAGCTTGACGGCTGAAGATTTTTCCTCTCCTTACGAGAGCATGGAAAAGTTTAGTCCGAAGAACAAGATAGACGAAATTCAGCTTAGTAACCTGCAGAAACACGGATTGCTCCCGGCAAATATCTGCTCCGATTCCGTATTCCTGCGCCGCGCCTACTTGGATATCTGCGGTTCGTTTCCGGATCTTGAAGATACGAAACGTTTTTTGGCGGACGAGTCTCCCAACAAGAGGGACGAACTGATTGAAAGTCTTTTCAAGCGGGAGGAATTCGCCCTCTACTGGAGTTTGAAATGGGGAGATATCCTCAGAATCAAATCGGAATTTCCGATAAACATGTGGCCGAACGCTGTTCAGGCATATAGCCTTTGGCTTTGGGACAGCATCAGAAGCGACAAGCCCTATGACGAATTCGCGCGCGAAATAATATGTTCATCTGGCAGTAATTTCCGTGACCCACCATCAAATTTCTACCGTTCTACTCCTGATCGCAGTCCTGAGGGGCTTGCGAAAATCGCAGCTTTGACTTTTCTCGGGTCACGTCTAGAGAATTGGCCGAAACTTGAACGCAGAGAATTCGCAAAACTATTCTCCAAAGTAGAATACAAGAAAAGCTCCGAATGGAAGGAGGAAATAGTCCATCTGAGCCCAGTTCATTTCGATTCCTTTTCGGTCAATATGCCAGACGGAACGCTTGTTGAAATATCCTCCGATTCCGATCCGAGAATAGCTTTTGCCGATTGGCTTGCGGGACCGGGAAGGAAATGGTTCGCCCAAGCCGCTGTTAACAGAGTCTGGTTTTGGCTCTTTGGCAGGGGAATCGTGCATGAGGCTGATGATTTCTGTATCTCAAGAAAGGGCTCATTCATAGGGAATCTTATTTCTTCCAAGGTGGATAATTCCAATGAAGGCAATCCTGCGGCAAATCCGGAACTGCTGAATTTTCTCGCCGATGAATTCATCGCATCAGGATATGATTTTAAGTCCCTTCTCCGTTTGATAGCGTCTTCCGCCACATATCAACAGTCATGCATTCCCAAATCAGATCCTGAACTTGCTGAGAAATATTTTGCTGCCTACATGGTTAGGCGCATAGATGCCGAGATCCTCGCCGATGCAATCAGCAGGCTAGCAGGAGTCGGACCCAAATACATGAGCGTTATACCAGAACCCTTCACCTATGTTCCTCAGGAATATCCTACTATTGCCCTAAACGATAGAAGCATAAGCAGTTCATTCTTGGAAATATTTGGTCGTCCCGTCAGGAACAGTGGCCTTCTATCGGAAAGGGATAACGGAATAACTTACTCCCAACGGCTCTTTCTGCTGAATTCCTCCGAAATTCACGACAGGGTGGTGAAAAGTCCGCTTCTTAGAGTCATTCTAAAGGATGCAGAGGGGAATCCGGAACGGATAATAGATGGTATCTATATGCTTGTTCTCGCCAGACATCCCAGCCGGAAGGAATTGGAAATTGTTTTGAAGAACTATGGCGAGAATGTAGCGCATGAGCCCGAAGAGGACGGAATTAGCGGGGAACGGAAAAACCGCAAGAAATTTAAAAACAAGAAGAGCATAGCAAGTAACCAGATAGTTTTATGGGCCTTGGTCAATTCAAAGGAATTCTTATTCAAGCATTGACAGAATTAGGAGAAATATGATGAAAGCAGAGGGTCATTTTAAAAATCTGCAGACCAGAATTTTAAGGCTCAATCTTACGCGTGCATGCGTGTTGATCCTATTCGGAGTCTACATGAATGCTTTTTCTCTATTTGCCGGAACGAAACTGCCAACAAGTGGGAAAGGAACTGCCAAGTCCGTAATAGAAATATGGTTGTGGGGAGGACCTTCCCAGATGGAAACATTTGATCCAAAACCAGATGCCGGTCCTGAATACAATGGAGGATTCAAGGCTATCCCAACCAACGTGGAAGGAATCATGATAAGCGAATTCCTGCCCAAGCTTGCAATGCAGGCCGACAAATATTCCCTGATACGGAGCATGACCCACGGAATTAACGCACATGAAACTGCTACATATATAATGCAGACAGGTCGCCAGCCTGGAGAAAAGGTATTTCCGGTGGTTGGCGCAATAATAGGAATGATGAAAGGATATGACTATGGATATGTGGGAAAGATTCCTCCATATGTTGTCCTCACAACATCAAATGGACGCGTCTCCGAGATCGGATTCCTCAACCCAAAATACAAGCCACTCGTAACAGGAGGCGATCCCAATGCCCAAATCTTTGCCGTTGATGGCATAGTCAACAAGAATCTCGACAGGGAAGCTCAGAATAAGAACAGGGAACTTCTAAATAGTCTGGACTCTTTTCCGGATTCTGTCACCGGCATGAAGGAAATCGCTAAATTCGATGGATCTGGAGATGAAGCGTATGAACTCATCACCGGGGCGGCCGGAAGTGTGTTCAATCTATCCAAGGAAGATAATGCCACAAGAGAACTTTACGGCCGAAATTCTTTCGGTCAGGCCTGCCTAGTTGCTAGGCGTCTCGTGCAATCCGGAGTACCATACATTACCATAAACTTCGACGGATTTGACACGCACAAACGGCACTTTCAGGCGATAAGGCAGAAGTCCCAGCAATTAGATCAGGGGCTCGCCGCATTGCTCCAAGATCTTTCGGATAAGGGATTGCTTGACACTACGATAGTCTGGTGTGCCGGAGAATTCGGAAGAGAGCCCAAAATATCCACAGAAAGCCCTTGGAATATTGGCAGGCAGCACTACGGGAAATGTTTCTCGGCTCTTGTGGCTGGAGGAGGATTTAAGGGCGGCAAAGTTGTCGGAGCATCCGATGCAAAGGCGGAAAAACCCTTTGAAAGGCCAGTTTATCCGCAGGATCTTATCGGAAGCATACTCGAACTGTCTGGAATAAATCCTGATGATGATCTCCCGAATCCGATGGGTGAGACAATAAAGATTATGCCAGCTCAGTCCGAATTTGGCAGACTCAAAGAAATATATGAAAGAAGGTAACTGGAAATGAAAAGAAGCATAGTATTTATTTTCGTGTTTTTCGTGGGTATAGTTCTCTGTGCTCAGTCGAGAACGCCCAATATCGGATACATATACCCAGCCGGTGGACAGGCCGGTAGCAAACTGAGTGTCATTGTCGGTGGATCAAGCCTCGCAAGCGTGAATGATGCTTTGGTGTCTGGGGGTGGAATTAAAATTAAATCCGTCAGAATGGCTCCTCAGCCGTTCGGGAAAATATTGAGCGACCTTAGAACAGAACTCGAACCCATAATCAGAGCAATTGAAGAGGGGCGGGATCCTTTGGAGGTATCAAAAAATAACGCAGAAAAAATACAAGAGAAAATACAGAAGAAGATCAAAGCTGAATTGGAAAAAAACAAGAAAGACTCCACCGATCAGAAAGACGATAAAAAAACTGATGTCCCAAGCTACGGAGACGCACTGAAGGTAGTGCCCGGAGAAAGACTCATCTACATAAACAAGACCCCTGAAGAGGTGGTGGAAATCATAAAGGCACTGTCTCCTTTGGAATATCAGTGTCTATGCAAGGGGATCTTCAAAAAGAGGAATTCACGTCAAGCCAGTCCTGCGATAGAGCAGGAGGCGATTGTTGAAATTGAAATTGCCGAAGATGCTTGCGTAGGCCCTCGACAAATACGCCTGATAAGTCCCGGCGAACTAAGCAATCCATTGCGTTTTATGGTTGGAGAACATAAAGAAATCAAAGAAGAATATTTCGAATATGAGAAGAAGAAAACGGCTAGTTCTATCGTGTCATTTCCAATTATCGCCAATGGTGAAATAATGCCAGGAGAAGTGGATAGGATTGCGTTTGACGCCAAGAAGGGAGAAGAGTTCCGCTTTACGTTGGAAGCGAGAAGTCTGATTCCCTATCTAGGCGATGCTGTTCCAGGGTGGTTTCAGCCTATAATCTCTGTTCATGATGAAAAAGGCAGTGTCCTTGTATATGCTGATGATGAATTCCATCATCCAGATCCCGTGCTGGAGTTTCATGCTCCAGTGGATGGGAAATTTGAAATCCGTATACGCGACTCGATATTCAGAGGAAGAGAGGATTTCGTATATCGTCTGCAGGCAGAGAAATCCCCTAAGCCTAAGGAAAAAGACTTCAAGAAAATGGCAGATTTTATTGATATCGAAAAACTCCCGAAAGTCGCTTCGGAGCAATTCAATTATAGGAAGGCAAAATTCTCGGAATCTGACATGACGATGGCGCAGGAACTCAAAATCCCCGTCTTAGTGGAAGGATGCATATATTCTCCGTCAGCGAAAGACTGCTACCAAGTCGAACTGGAAAAAGGAGCCGATATTGTATTTGAGACAATAGCCAGACGCCTCGATTCTCCTATAGATTCGCTGATACAGGTATTTGATTCCAAAGGCAATATGCTTGCGTGGAATGACGATATGAAACTCCCCAATGTAGGAATTCTGACTCAGCATGCAGATTCGCATCTGATATTCTCCCCAAAAGAGAGCGGGAAATATTTCATTCGTATTTCAGACACGCAATCCAAGGGCGGACCTCAGTTTAAGTATCTTTTAAGGATAGATAGGCCGAAACTGGATTTCAGAGTCTACACAACAAGCTCGTCTTTGAATTCACATTCCGGCCTGGCGATTCCGATTATCCTGAAGGTGTTCCGCTTCGACTCTTTTAACGGCGAAATACAGATCAAGGTTTCCGAAGGCCCGGAGGGAATGAAAATAGATGGAGGAACGATTCCGGCTGGTCGAGATGAAATGGCAATAACTGTCTCCATTCCTGCCGATACGGATTTGGGTATTCATCCTTTTAAATTGTCAGCGGTTGCGAATTTCGCAGGAGAGACTGTAGAAAGGGAAATCATTCCTTGTGATGAGCAGATGCAGGCTTTCATATATACGCATCTGCTTCCTGCCGATGAAGCCCTGTTAAATGTGGCTGGTGGAGGCAGGAGGAAGATTTCTGCTAAAGGTATTCCTGAAACGATATCCATATCTCCGGGAGAGACTAAGGAGATTTCATTTTCATTGCCTGTAATAAAGAAGAATGAAATAAAATATTCATTTGAGCTTTTTTCTCCTCCACCAGGTCTATCATTAGGGGAATCTAAACTGGAAGGAGAAAAATGGACGATTTTCATCCACGCAGATCCCAAGGCGGTGAAATGGAAAGGCAATATTATCCTTCAGTTGTACGCGAAAGGAGAGGGCAGGGGTAAACGATCTCTTGCTTCACTTCCCGCTATTCCGAGTCAGATAAAATGAAACTAGGCGATACCCAATGAAAGCAAGTATTCAAAAAACTAATGGGAATTTGAATGTCGCAAAGCTCAGCCTTCCATCACACGCTGAATACTGTTTGACTGCCTGCGGCAACAATGCTGCTACAATGAATGACATGATTAGAAAATCAACTAAACAGTATGATGCCGTCATCTTGGACCGTTTTGTTTTCGCAGGTTGCAAGCATTATAAAAAATTCTCAAGCAATGTAAAGCCTTCTGACGGACGTATTGTCTGGCTACAGGGTGACGCATGCCATGACGGCGAAATCTTGTCCATGCAGGGATTCGCAATGTCGGGAATGAAGGTGAAATCGGTTGTCGTAAATGGTCGCAGTCTAGGTTTCTGCTACGAAGATGAACATGCATGCTACTGCAGGCTAAGCGGTGTAACTCCTGCGAATTTCGCAAATTCGAACGAGCAGCAGACCCGTGAGGTGTTTGAAAGCATCAGAGATGCGCTGGAAGATAATGGATTTGATTTTACAGACATTGTCAGGACTTGGTTTTACAACAGGAATATTCTCGACTGGTACGCTGAGTTCAATTCCGTCAGAACGGAATTCTTCAAGAAGCATGGAACATTTGACAAGATGGTTCCCGCTAGTACCGGAATAGGAGCAGCCAATGCTCTTGGTCCGGCATTGGTCACAAACGTCTTTGCGGTCAAGCCCAAGAGTTCCGATGTGAAGATACGTGCGGTGAAGTCGCCTATGCAGGGTTCGGCGTTAAGCTACAAGAGTTCTTTCAGCCGCGCTGTCGAAATGTCCTTTCCAACTCACTGGACGCTTATGATATCTGGTACGGCAAGCATCGATCAAGAAGGAAAATCTGTGCACGTTGATGATTGTAGGAAACAGATAGGATTGACCATGGAGGTCGTAAGGGCATTACTTGAATCAAGGAGAATGGACTGGTCGGACATTTTTCGTGGAATCGCATATTTCAGGGATATATCCGATCGCCCGCTCTTGGATAAGTATTTAAGGGAAAACGGCATACCCGAATTCCCGCTGGCCGTGGCTCATACCGACATTTGCCGCAAAGACCTGTTATTCGAAATCGAAGCAGACGCTATCAAGGTGAATTGCTGAGCAGGAAACACATATTCAACCGAATATAAAACTATTCATGGCAGTATCAGATTTCGATTGTTTTAGCTGGAGCACCCCAAGCTAGTCCTAATTCGTAGAAACTCTTTCCTGTTTTTGCTGATTCTTTGACGGTATCGTTGATTCCCTTTATCCCTACGAAATAAGCATTTGTAAGTTCTGATTCTTTCGGATCTTTTTTGCTTTCGCAAAATTCCTGCGCAACAGATTTCACGCCGTTTGAAGAAAGGAATCCATTTTCAATACACATGGTATGTTGGATTGCGTTATCAATAAAACATAGAGGCTTACGCTTTTCTTGAATTGCTTTTATAGTATCTTGGAAAACAAGATGATGAATTGATTTCGTTTCGTTATTGCAGGTCTCAATAAGCTTTTCCTTTCCATCTTCATTCGTAAACGCATTCATTCCGTCAGATTTCCAGCGTATGATTCCGTTGTCAAAACGATACTCGGTGAAAGGTCCTTCCTGATTAATACAGGCATGTGTCGCCACAAAGACAATATCTGCCCCAGTGTCGGTTTTGACCCGAAGAAATTGGGTGTCAGCAGATTCGATATTTTTCGCGTGGTAGTTTTCCATGTAAACTGTTTTTGGCGTGGCGCTGGCATGTCTGGATGGTCCTGAGCAGTAAAGCATGTTCTGAAGATAATGGGCGAGTGCGTTTTGAGTTGGCGAATCATATATCATTCTGCCGTTAATCGAAAGCTTGCCTGCCCAATTGTTGCGTTCGTAATAGGTGTTTGGTCGTGGCCACAGTCCATATGTCCATGCGGAACGAAGGGTTCCCAATTTTTTTTCAATAACGATTTCCTTGATTCTTTGGATGCTTTGAGAAAAGATATTCTGATACCCGATGGAGAGAATCTTCCCAGTTTTTGATGCGGTTTCTAGCATTTTTTTTGCTTCTGCGACTGTGCCCGCGACTGGCTTTTCGCAAATTACATGATATCCCGATTCAAGAGCTCTAATAGATAATTCCGCGTGCTGGTCAATTCCACAAGGCACCGACACGATATCTATATTTCCTTTTTCCATCTCTAGCATCTTTTCATAGGTGCGGTATACCTTAACGCCCTGTTTTGCGAATTCGCTCTCCTTTTCAATGTCTTTGTCCTGTTCCCTGATTACGACTGCGGCAAGTTCACACAGCTTCCTTTCTTGGCACCACGCAATTGATTTCAGATGGGCGCCAGCGAATCCGGCCGCCCCGATTATGCCTATACGCAATGTTTTCATAATGAATACCTCTTATTAAGATGGGGTAATTATTTTTCTTTGTTCTCCGAAGTCCGCACTTTCGCGTGCCGCAAGAACGGAATATGTGGCGATGAATCCGTCATCCGGTGTTACAAGAGTTTCTTCGCCACGAGTTGCTCGAATGAAATCTTCAAAGAGCATGTGCGGCGGAGATTCCAAATCAACTGTCCTAGAGCCGGAATCATCAGTCAGATATAAGGTGTTATGAATTATCTCTATGATTCCCTTTGTTCCGGCTACGCGAAGGCGATCGTCGCCGTGACTGGATGCACCGCGAGGTTGCAGATAATCCGCTGTTACGGAAGATATTCTGCCGTCTTGACATTCAAATATCATAGCCGAAGAAGATTCAAGATCTCCGTTTCCCTTATTTCCAAAACTCGTGTGCTTGGCATTTACGCTTTGATATTCTAAACCGGTCACAAATCGGATAAAGTCCACAGCATGTATGGCAACCCAAGGGATCATTCCGCCAGAGCTCTGACGTTTTTTATAAAAATCTGCGCGGTTGCCAAGCTTGTAAGATTTTTGGGCGCTGGCGAGGACGGGGTCGCCTATTCTTCCTGCTTTTATGAGTTTCTGCGCAGTGAAAAAAGTGGGCTGATAACGCATGTCAAACATGGGAAATACAGGAAGCTTTCTTTTTTTTGATTCTGAATGCAATTGTTCAGTTTTTTTAAGTTCGGTCCCGAAAGGTTTTTCCATGAAGACGGGAATGTCGGCCTTTACGCAGTCGAGCGCAACGTTTGCGGCGCGATGAAATTCGGGGTTCACAATTACCGCGTCAAGCTCGATTTTCTCCAGCAGTTCACGGTAATCGTCAAATATCGTAGGGGAAAAATTTTCTGTCTTTTTAATTAATCCCCCAAAAGAATCTGCATTATCTCCGCCGGAAGAAATTGCGGTCACCCTAAGCATATCTTTCATCGAATCTGGAACTTTACGAAAATATGAGAAATGCCCGCTTGCTCCGATTATCGCTATTTTGAATTCATTCATGTAGTCAATCCCTCTCCAACCCTTATGATAATTGCTAGGTTCAAGATCTCTAGGAGCAAATTTTTACCTCATGCACCTTCATGTCGGCGTATTCCGCAATCAGCCCAGCCATCTGCCGGAAACCTATTTTGCCTCCTATAAGCATTGGTCCTGTGCTTTCATCGTCAATCCAGTGGAAAAGGATGGTTTCATTTATTGAAAAGCGCAGATGTGGTCCATGCTTGATTACTTCTATTCGATAAGGTGTTGTTGCGTATTTCGCGTCTGGCAATGGATCGCCACTCTGACAGACAAGGTGGAATCCGTAACTTTTTCTCAGATTGCATGTGCGGAAGGCGATCTCATTCGGATTGCGTCGGTAGTATGCTAGATGCAGGGCGTTGATGTCTCCGTGATGATATTGATTGTATAATCCTTTTCTAGGTGCGAGGGTTGGATCAAAAAGATCTTCGCCTTTTCTTCCTTTTGCGGAAATCCAGAACATTGCCAGCCCGGCGTCAGTCAGCGGACGGAAATCCCAGCTTACGGAAATATTATCAGGGAAATCCGTAGGGCACCAAATATTGAAATTACCGCTCTGGTGTTTCTCTTCACAACGGTCAAATGCGTTTTTCATCCGCATTCTTCCATTTGGAAAAGTAATGGCCACATCACCTTCCCTCACAAAATCCGCCACATTGCTTTCGCAAGAGAGCGGATTTGCATAAATTAATTTGCCTTTTTCAAATTTTTCCATATTAAAACTCCCGAATAATTTACTTTACATCATTTAAAATCTGCGATTGAATCCTCAACATCAATCATAAATAGTTGAGATCCGTTTCCGTCTCCGGTATCCGTATTGAAAAGAATAGCACTGCCATCCCTGCTCCAAGCCGGATGGCATTGGGTCTGACGTCTGTCCTTCGACTGCCACTCCCTGCCATTCTTCTTGTAATGGTTAAGTGTTTCAAGAACCTTCGCATTTTCTGGCAGATTTTTTACCGCTTTAAAAACTGCGTATTCATCAGATACAGCCTTAAATTTAGCTACATAATATTCCTCACCAGACACGATATCGCAAAAGATAATGCTGTTGTCATAAGCTTCACCACCTTTACTATCTGTGCAAATCCATTTGCCGTCAGGACTGATTGTCGGATGTCCGGAACCCTTGGTCTTTGGCACATATTCCAATAAACCGAGACCATCACCATTATAAAGTCCGAAGCGTAACTTGTCATTGCAATCTCTGACATTTCCGACCACCCTGTCTTCGGTCGGATGCCAGTTTGGATGATGATGGACATTTCCGAGATAGGCAGGGGAGGAGCCGTCCGGATTAATCGTAATAAGCGATTTGATACTTGGCTCGCGTTTTGCGACATCCCATAGACTGTTGACAAAATTAAACAGGATTCTGCCAGATACCGGATGAACAACCATCATTTTGGGATAAAGATGATATCCGGAAAGTTTATCTTTGTTTGGCAAGTTTTCAATACACTGAGCGATCGAAAAAATAAGATCCCGCTTGCCAGTTTCAAGATCAACCCTTAAAATGCCCTTCTTGTCAAGTTCAGAAATAGTATCGCCGGGGAAAATCATATCCCTAGGAGTAACACCGTACATATACCTGCCATCTGGCGAAGAACAGTGCAAATAAAATCCTTTTTCAGCAAATACTTTCTTGTCGCCACCGTCCACATTTATCAGAGTAAATTCATCACCTTCCATGCTGCTGCCGCCGGAGCAATATGCAATTCTGTTCTGATTGCCAAGCCAGTGCTGATAAGCCGCGGTATGCGTATCCCAATGGGTTGAAATCCCGACAACTTTTATTTCCCCAGTGGCGGTTTCAAAGACGCATATCTCTCCATCCAGATTTGAACGGTCGTGCTTGTAACGCATGAATAAAAGATATTTGCCGTTTGGAGACCAAGGGCTGAATACATGATAGCTATGTTTACACTCTTCCGGACCGGATGTCAGGCGATATACATGTTTCCCCATTTCTGGCGCTGCCGCAGCCCATTTTTCAATTGTTTTGGCTGAATTATTTTTGCTCATTTTCGATGCCTGTTTGATCAAGCCGGATTATAAGAAGATGTCCAAGTAACGTAAATCAAACCAAGCTTATTGCAAACCATTTTCAAAAAGCCTGTATCAAAGAAGAAGTTTTTTAGTAATCGCTTTTTCCCGAATCTTTAGATAAAAATTCAGGTGCGACATATGCTGCGTTTTGAGCGTGTTTTTCCAGCATTTCGGAAAGTTTTTTTACCAGATCCGAATAGGCGGGATCATTTGCAAGGTTTACAAGCTCTTTGGGATCCTTTTCAATATCGGCGAGGAATATATCCTTGTCCTCATCTTTGGCAGGAGCTCCATCTATCCTCATATTCATGTCAAGACGATATTTGGAAGTCCTTATGCAACTTCTGCGTGGCCATCCTCTGTTTTCATACCATCCGAAATTCTTTTCCGGTCCCAAGCGAGAGACTTTCTCCCCATATCCGAATGTTGAAAATATCGCTTCAGGCGCTGGCTGGGAAAAAAGGTCCCTGCCTCTAAAAGACTTTGGTGCCTCTATTCCGGCGGCGGCGAAAAGAGTTCTTGCCAGATCCAAGCTTTCACTGATGTCATTGCGTACCTGTCCACCCTTAATTTTGGCCGGCCAGCTGATAATGAATGGAACCCGGTGGTTCCGTGGAGCAAAAGTAATCTTTTCAAAAGAACCTCCATCGCCAATATTCGCTCCATGGTCGGCGGTGAAAACAATTATGCTAGTGTCAAGCTTACCTTTTTTTTCAAGCCAGTTCATTACAAGTCCCACTTGATAATCAACCCAGGCAACTTGCGCATAATAGCATAGTCTGGACTTTTTGAGTTTCTCCTTGTCCATGTTTTCTATTTTATAAAGTTCCGCATAACGTTTTTCATACGCTGAAGCAGTGGGAGACAATTTTTCAGGCTCTCCCGGAGTTTGATCTGCGAAGAGTTTGTAGAACTTTTCTGGAGGTAACACGGGCGTGTGCGGTTGTAGAAGCGATATTCGGAGCAAGAAGGGACCATCACCAATGCCAGCCAGCCATTTTGATGCGTTTTTCCATACTATTTCTGGATAGTATGGAACATCATCAGGGTGAATCCCTCCAATCATGGTCCCAGTTGTTGATCTTATCATTTGCAATTTTTCTTCACCAATTTTTTTCCAAAAGCTCATCCTGCCGCCTTTCTCATCATTCTTTTCAAAGACTTCATATCCGGGAGTCGCACCCACTTCCATATCCCTTGATACGTGGAACTTGCCGAAGTTTGCCGTCTTGTATCCGTTCTGAGCAAAAACCCGTGGAAAGGTCAGCGGAGGACCTTTTGGAAGCTTGAACGAACTGTTGGTAGCATCGTTTGAGTAAACTCCAGTATCCTCAGGATGTTGCCCAGAAAGAAATGATACTCTCGATGGAACACATACCGGAGAATTACAGAAGAAATTATCAAAACGTACTCCCATTGATGCAAGTCGGTCAATGTTCGGAGTATGCAATTTTAAATTTGGATTACCATAACATCCAAGAGCGTCAGTGCGCAATTCATCGCAGAATATCCATACGATATCAGGTTTTGTCGCCAATGGGGGCTTGTTGATTGCTTCGCCTGCAATAAGGCTTGTTGCCGAACTTGTCGCAACCCCAGTTAATGTTGCTGAAATGAAGAGATCTCTTAGATAAGACATAATAAACCTCAATGATTTTTTTAGTATTCAATTCCCGAAATATTTCTTATATCAAAACTTTTGAATTATGTAGTACACGGAAGGGAAAGATTTTCCTATTGTGAACGTGAATTTCCCTTCTTTAAATGTTCCCGGCATTCGCCCTATTAATCCTCCCATGGTATTGACTGACCATACTTGCAGGCTTGAAATATTAGTTTCTATTTCAATTTCCGCTTCAACGACCTCCGCCAAGACCGGACCGTGTCCAGTTTTGAATTGCACAGTGTGGTCAATGTTGTATTCCGCAGCAGTATTGTCGGCTCGGCCAATTGCGGTCAATAGCATATTGTCAGAATCTGATATATCGGAATCGGATAGAGAACTTATTGCGATTGTCGCAAAATCGGTATGTGATTTTACGAGCATTCCTTTCATTTTCAATATTCCTGCTGTTCCAATGAAGCCGTAGGCGGATTTGGTCCTAGGAGTATCTATTATGCCGTATTTCTTCTCAATGTTCCTATAAAGTTCACCAGTCTTAGATCTGAGTTCAGCTGATTCTGGATTGACAATTGTCGAGTTCACCCCAATCTCATGTGTCCCAGGATTTTTCTTAGTGTTTGGAAGCCTCATTCCTATCTTGCAGACCTCTGAGGCTCCTAGTGCGGCACGAATGTCTCGGACCTTCATTATTGAACGGTTTTCAGAATTGTCTGGAACATGCGTAATATCATCAAGGACTATTTCCGTCATAGTATCGTGCTCCCAGACATCCCCACGTCTGAACATCAAAGAGGCGTGATAAAAAAGTCCGAACTTGGCAGGATCATTGAAAGTACTGAAAACTCCAGATCTGTATGCGACTCCAGCAAGGGCGTCGGATGTAATCGGTTGGGCTATTTGGTCCACATTGTGTCTGCAGTCGTAGCTATAAGTGTGTATTGCCGTTCCACTCCATCCCTGAAGGGATGATACAGCAGCGAGATTGAGGGTAATTTCTGCTCTCCATTCATTTGGCCAGGGACCGTCCCACTCCGATACAAAGAAAGGTTTGTCCGACAAACGCATGCACGAAAGCTTCATATAGAAATTTCCCATATCGCCTGTCATGGAATCGTTTCTGAATTTCCTGTTGGCGACATCCCATGTGAAATCATACCAATAGCTATGGCTGTCGGCAAAATCCATTTGAGCATGCGATGCAAGAGTCGCCATGCCGCCTTTTTGCCAGTTTGTTCCGGCTATAGGTATCTTTACTCCTATGCTCCTGAGGTGATCGTAAATTTCTTTGAAATATTCAGTTTGCACTTGAACAAGGAATTCTATTACGTTTTTCTCCTCAGAATTAAGATTTATTGGGTGGTCGCAGTTATCAATATCTTTGCCTTTGAGCCATTTTCTGTACCTGTCCTCTAATTGGTTCTTATATGGTTCTTCAAGTTTCTTCATATACTCAAAAACCTGATTTTCATTCGCTATTTCGGTCATCACGATCGCGGGATCATCTTTGTACATCAGACCAGTATAAGGATTCTTATGAGTCCAAAGCTGTTCATTGAATTCCTTTTGGAGACCAATCAAATATGGATCAAAATTAGAATAGGGTCTTGCGGCATTCGGCAATTTCTCTGCCGAAACTACTCCGTCCCCGTTCCTGAATTTTCGGTACGTAAGCGTATCCATATAGATGTATATGCCTTCATTCTTGAGGCAGTGAATAAGGTAGTCAAGTTTCTCCATGCTTTCTGGATCCAGCGAACGGGTGTTATCTATTCGTGGCCCTCTTCTGAACTGAAAAATATTGGGGGTGGACCAGTCGCTGTCCAACTGGTGGAAGCGTACAAGATTCACTCCGAATTTAGCAAGTCTTTTCGCTACAATTTCGCTATCTTCATGGGGAGGGAAGTTAGCCGCGCCGTTAAAGTTAGTCCCCCAGAAACGCCCAGGAGTCCCGTCTTCGAAAATCATTTTTTCTTTTTCCACCCTCAAAAAACCATGTTTGCCTGCGGGCTTTTCAGCCGCGAAAACGAAAGATATATCAATCGGAGCGTCGTCCCACGGCAGAGTGAATGGAATTGTCCTCTTTGAAGAAATTTGCATCATGACACCTCAAAATAATTTTATTGATAGTTCGAATATATATTTGGTTATATTAGCTGTAAAGAGTAAATTATTGCTATTAAATGAAAGGCGTTGCGTTTTTATGGGAAAAATCTCTGTCATTGAAGATAATCTCCCTATCATTCATTACATGGGAGACCTTATTTTTGATCCTATTTGGTCGAAGAACGATCATAAATCAAGAAGATGTGAATTGCTTCATGTTATTTCCGGCTCTGATCATCTCGTTATGAGTCGTAAGAGGATACTTGCTTTGCCGGGTGACACCTTATTGATTCCTAGTAATACCGTCCATAGAGACGATTTTGATTTTCGGAATGAACTAAAGATTTTTATGGTACTTTTTACTTGGAATTTGGAAAAAGACTTTTTTCGACATGTAAACTGTGTTCTCCTAACAAAACTTTCATTTGCAGACAAAGAATTCTTGAGTTCTCTTATACAAAAATTCAAAAATGACTTTTCCAGCTGTGACAGCGGGAAAGATTTCAAAATGAGAATAAGATTTTTGGAAATTCTCATTCGAATATTGTATTCATCAGAGAAGGTAAAAGAAGATGCTGGAACATCAAAAGACAGGTCGAAAAATAAAACAGAAGTTAGCGGACTGATTTGCGAAAAAGTCAAAAAGTTCCTAGAAGAAAATTACTCAAGACCGCTGAATCTAGAAGACATAGCCGGACATCTGAGCATAAGCCCTTATCACTTGTGTCACGTTTTCGGACAGCATAATGATCTGACTATTTTCGAACAGCTGACGAGCATCAGAATGAAAAAAGCTTGCGAAATGCTAGAGGAGGGAAAGCTTTCAATTTCTGAGATAGCGTACGCGGTAGGGTTTAATAATAGCAACTACTTCACCAAAGTCTTTCATCGCTTCTACGGTTTCCCGCCGAAAAAAATCCGCAGACAGAGTCAGGCATTTAAAAAAATATGAAAATCATTCACCTCAGAGCCAATTCATATTTTATTACTGCCAGATAATCAGTCGATTGAACTGAGAAATGCAGATTCAAAGCAAAGACCAAGAATAAATTGTTTGAAAAAAGACCAAGCATCTATATTATTTGCTTCGAATCTATTTTCAAACAACCCATATAAAATTTATGCCTCGTCCTTTTTGCAAAAGAATAGTTAGTGGAAATCCTAGGGCCACATACTTTAAGCCCGCCGGAATTCCAATGAGATTTCTAGAAGAATCTATCCTTTCTCTGGACGAATTTGAAGCTCTCAGGTTGGCCGACTTTGAGGGGCTTTACCAAGAGGATGCTGCAAAAAAAATGGGAGTTTCTCGCCCGACTTTCTCTAGAATAGTTGAAATGGCAAGAAAAAAAGTTGCCGATGCCCTTGTAAACGGAAAGGCTCTGAAAATCAACAGAGATCAGGTTAAAAATATATCTTCCGAAGATGAACCTGCTACGGGTAGCCGTGGGCGCTGGAGAGGCGGCCTTCAAAAATGAAGGAATTACCCGCAACTCAGTATTAGGTAAAGCTTTTGTACTTTTTTCTTCCCGGATTTGAAATTATTTGAATTGAGCATATGTTCAATTCACTGATGTTTGAGATATCTGGAATAACAAAGAGGGAGAATAAAAGCATGAATGACATACCGCAAGAGATTATCATGGCTTGGGAGAAAAGAAAAGGTCCACTGGTTTTTACAACAGCTGATGCTAATGGAGTTCCAAATTCAATATACGCCACCTGCGTGGTTCTTTGTGGATGCGATACAGTTATCGTTGCGGACAATTACTTTGACAAGACGCGAAAAAACATTCTAAATGGAGGCAAAAAAGGATCCATACTTTTTATTACCGAGGAGGGGAATGCCTATCAGTTAAAAGGAGAAATAGAGTATCATACTGAGGGCCCAATTTACGATCTTATGAAAAAGCATAATCCACCCAAACATCCCGGACATGCGGCTGCGGCTTTAAAAATCGAAGAGGCATATTCTGGTTCAAAGAGGTTGTTATGAGCGTTATGAAAAATATGTCCAGCTCAGAAGCAATCCAAGTCGGCGACATATGCAAGCAGTTTAAACTCAGATTTAAGCCCAATTATATTTCGCATTCAAATGAGGAGTCGCTTTTCCTGCGCGCATTTGAAGAGAAAATACCTGTAATACTCAAAGGCCCCACCGGATGCGGAAAAACTCGCTTTGTAGAGCACATGGCTTATAAACTTGATCTGCCTCTTATCACCGTTTCCTGTCATGAAGACCTCAGCGCGGGAGATCTTGTGGGAAGATATATATTCAAGGGAGACCAGACAGTTTGGGAGGACGGCCCTATGACGCTTGCGGTAAGGCATGGTGGCATATGTTACCTTGATGAAATTGTTGAAGCGAGAAACGACACGACGGTCATAATCCATTCGCTTACCGATGACCGGCGTCTGCTGTACATAGACAAAACTCGAGAAGTTCTGAGAGCGCATGAGTCATTTATGATGGTGATGTCATACAATCCTGGTTATCAGAATATTACAAAAGAACTTAAGCAGAGCACTAGACAGAGATTTGTATCTTTGTTGTTTGACCACCCAGCAATTGAGATAGAAAAGAAGATAATAGAAACGGAGACCGGATTGGACGAAAAGATGTCTGAAGTATTGGCGCAAATGGGGGTAAAGTTGCGTAATCTGAAAGGTTTTGGTTTGTCTGAGGGGGTTTCCAGCCGATTGTTAGTTTACGCTGGTAGGCTGATTAGGGCTGGTGTTTTGCCTGCTGAAGCCTGCCGGGTTGCAATAGCGCAGTCTCTCAGTGACGATGAAAACATGATAGATTCCATGCTTGATATAATAAGATTGTTTTTCGATGATGGAAAGGAAAAAAAATAATCCCTTCAAAGACTATCGAGGTTTTGATCTTGACAATATAACCTGGGGGTACAGGGATATATTCAGGGAAACGATAGATAATCTTTTCGATAGTGGTCTCATCGGAGACGATAATCCCGATGTCACTAAAGCGTTTTTTGGACTTCTAAAGAGTCGTGAACGCGAATCTATCTTTGATCACGCCCTGAAAAATTTTCTCTCCAGTTTGAACAAGGAAAACTCTTGGATAATGCGTATTCCAAGGCTCTTTGGAGACTGGGTTTCTTTTGGGGCTGAAGTATCCGAACACAAGTTGAATCTTGGGATGAGATATTTTGAGCTTTGGGGTGAAGGGGCTTTTGGCAGAACGCCGGAGGACGTCTCATATGTTTTGAAGAAAGCGAAAACGCTTGGCAGTTTCGGATATGATTTGAGCATCAGTTTTATCTCATCATTCCGCAAGTTGCGCAGCCGTCTCTCTTTAGATGAAATAGATTATTTCATCCAGTGTGCTCTCGAACTTCGTGTGAGGACTTCCGATGGCGCCATTGAATTTATGGGTCTTAAAACTAAGACTGCGAATTATTATCTTAATACCGTATCGAAGGAAGCAAGACTTTCCGATATATCATCAAAGTTGTGTGTTTTCTCCTCGTCTATAGCAGACAGGAAGATCGATATTAAAGAAATATCTGAGCTTGACTCTGATGAACTTATCGAAAGGGGGTCGCATGTTGTCTGCATACAGAACTGCATATATCTACCAGGCAGGGTGAATGCCTTCAAGGATAAGCAGGGGAATCTAAACTACTATATGCTTATGTCGGCAGTTTCAGCGTCCTCAATTTTGTTTGGCAGCTTTAGCAAGTTCCATGGAAAAGGTGAAGCCTGTAACAGCCTTGAGTATATAAGAATGGCAAGAAAGAGCATGACCCGTAGCGATATTATAAACAATTGCTTCATTTGCATGGAAACATGCCGAATTATCAAATTAATGTGTGACAGATTTCCGGGCACTGCGGGAATTATATTCCTTGCGCTTAAGACGGAAAGGAAGAACAATATTCACGGAACAACAATATTAGAACTCATCTCTTTGGCATTGTCGGGGAAACCGCTTCATGCTGTTACAAACGATTTTTTTGAATTAAAAAGTTTGTTATATAAAATCTGCGGGCTTAAATCCTGCGAAGAGACGATTGCTGAAATCACCAAATTCTCCTCAGATGAGGAAGGGTGGAAAAAACTGGAGCATTTTTTCCAGACAACACCCGCTCCATTGAGTTTTTTCCCGGATTTTATGTTCAACGGGATGGTTTCTGAGTCCCCGCCTTTGTCTCTTGGCCTAGACGGCAGAAAGCCTCCACAGATGAAAAACGAAGGACAAGAAAAGAAAGAGTCTAAAAGAGCTGAGGATGATAATTTAGCTCTTAGCGATGTCTATCACGACAAAACGGGATATGAAAATTCGCAGGGAAAAAAGGGTGATGATATAGAAATGGGTTTCCTTTATGATGAATGGAACCAGCAGAGTGACGACTATTTTGAAAAATGGTGCCTGACAAGAGAAAAAAAAGTGCTTTCCTCCAGAGAATTAAATGTTTCTCAAGAGCATCAATATCTTGCAAGAAGGGTTAGGAGATTCTTCGAAGCTCTCAAACCGGATTTGGCAAGGAAAGAAAAATATCTCCCGGACGGTGACGACATAAACATCGATATGCTTATGGATTTTATTTCAATGCGCAAGGCGAGGATATGTCCGAACATTAAATTTTACGAGAAATCAAGAATAAAAAAAAGAGACATATGTGTTGCCATATTGGTGGACATGAGCGGCTCCACCTCTGACGACGCCGGACAAGGAGGCAAGATAATAGACTTAGAGAAAATTTCCGCTTATATCCTCGGAGAGGGACTTTGCGAGACAGGAGATAAATTCGGCATATTCGGTTTTAGTGGAAATGGAAGGAGAAACGCTGAATTCTTTATATTAAAGGATTTTGATTCCGAATGGAACGATGAAAGCAAAGGCGCGGTTTTTAATGTCCAGCCGCGCTCATCAACTAGGATAGGAGTTGCTCTACGGCACGCCGGGCAAAAACTGTCGAAAATGTCGTCCAAGAAAAAAATCCTGATCCTGATAACTGATGGCAAGCCAATGGATAGTGAGTATGACAGCGGAAGCAGGTATGCGCAGTTTGATGTCAGAAAAGCGAACGAGGAAAATTCCAAATTCGGAATAGACAGTTTCTGCATATCCACCGAGGAGAATTCGGCAGAGGATCTCGAGCTCATGTTCCCAGTCAAAAGATTTGTAATTATAAAGGGCATGGGAGAACTTCCATCCCTTCTTTCAAGATTCTATCTGAGGTTGACAAAGTGAAAATATCCATAATATGTATAGTTGAGAATACAGCGTCGGGGGACTTGCTTGGCGAGCATGGTCTGTCGTTTCTGGTGGAAACTGAAAGAAACAGAATTTTATTCGACACTGGAGCGGGACATGTCTTTGCGCACAACGCATCAAAGTTGCGAATTTCGCAGAAATCGATTGACTCCCTAGTGCTTAGTCACGGGCATTACGACCACACGGGAGGGATAAAGGACGCCCTACCTTACTTGAAGGAGAATGCGAAGATTTATTTCCATCCTGCCGCTCTTGAACCGAAATACAGCCACCGTCCCGATGGATTTGCATACATTGGAATATCAGAGGAGAATAAGAGGCTTCTGATGGAGCTTAAGGGCGAGAAGATTCCTTTGCGAAATTCGCATGAGATAGCCGAAGGTATATGGACAAGCGGAGAGGTGGAGAGAAACTGTCAAGAGGAGGTATCGGGAAGCAAATTTTTCCTTGATCCTGAAGGAACTCGTGAGGACTTGCTTATTGACGACTTGTCTCTTTTTATAAGGACCGAAAAAGGTCTTCTTGTTCTCGGCGGATGTTGTCATTCTGGACCTGTAAATACTATGGAGCAAGCAGTGAGGCAGTTTCCTTCGGAGGGGATTTTGGGTTTTATCGGCGGAACTCATCTTGTGGATGCGGATGAGAAGCGCGTTTTATCCACCTCCGACTATTTCAGTTCCCATGGGCTTGAACTTATCGCGCCTTGCCATTGCACTGGTGAGATCGCAAAGGCGATGCTATTCTGCGAAAATCGCAATGCATATTGTTTCTGCTCAACGGGTTCTTTGTTCCGCTTTTGAAAATCTTGCACGATAGAGATTGGAAGGGCTTCTACATTTCAAGACATTTTATAGCGGACGCAGTCTGATTAGAAAAAATCACTTTTTTCATTTTTGAATTTGCATTTAAAAGTTATGGACATATGTTCATAATAAAAAAAGGAGAATAATCATGCCAAGGGGAAAAGGAAGAGGGTTGGCAGGGGTTGGTGGAGGACAAGGGGGTTGTGGAGGAGGTATTGGTGGATTTGGTGCTGGAGCTGGAGGAGGAGGTCGCATGGGAGGTCCTTTCGCAGCTGGTCCTGTTGGAGAATGCGTATGCCCGAAATGTGGGAAAACTGTTCCGCATCAGCGCGGCGTGCCGTGCATTAGCAGAAAGTGCCCATCTTGTGGAAGCGTGCTGGCAAGAAAGGTTTAGTTATAGTTCGAAAGTTCGAAAGTTCGAAAGTGCGGGAGTTCGAAAGTGCGGGAGTTCGAGAATTTTAAATCAAAAATCACAAAATCGATATATCGTTAAATCCAAAAAGATGGAGGTGTAAGATGCCAAGAGGAGATGGAACAGGACCTATTGGAATGGGACCCAAAACGGGAAGAAGTGCAGGTTTTTGCGCTGGCTTTGAAAGTCAGGGGTTCATGAATCCGGGACTGGGTTTTGGAGGTCGAATGGGAAGAGGCTTTTTCTGTAGAGGAGGGGGACGAGGGATGAGGAATATGTTTTACGCGACGGGGCTTCCGGGATGGATGAGGGGAGGCTGGGCCTACCCAGCGGCTGCACCTTATCCTCAGCAGGCTTCTAATGCGGAAGATGAGAAGTCCTACCTCGAAAATTACGCCAAAGGAATAGAGGGGGAGCTAGAAGAAGTAAAGAGGCGGATCAAAGAGCTTGAAAAGGAAACGAAATGAAGATAGCTTTCAGCTCATCGGGGGATTCTCTCGAGTCCCCTTTCGATTCCCGTTTCGGGAGATGTAGTAAGTTCATAATATACGATGACTCTAGCGATTCATTTGATGTTGTTGACAACACTCAGAATCTAAATGCCGTTCAAGGCGCGGGAATACAGGCGGCTCAGAATGTGGTTAAAGCCGGAGCTGTAGCGGTGGTGTCTGGGCATTGCGGTCCAAAGGCGTTCAAAGCATTGAATGTAGCTGGACTAAAAGTTTACAACTGCGAATTTCGCACAGTGAAGGAAGCTGTTAGCGCATTCAAAAAAGGAGAATTAAAGGAGGCAGATTCGGCTGATGTGGATGGGCATTGGTAGTAAATTCTTGTAACAAAAATTTACTTGCAATTCGTTCAAATATTCCGAACAATTTCTGCCGACATATTTGTGGGTCAAGTATCTTGAGATATGAGATATGAAATACGAAAAAGGAAGAATCATGGATGATTTTATCGTCAGACCAATTGGTGTGATAAGGACAGCTCACTTAGATAAGGAGAAGACGCCTATACAGCCTTGTTTCGCGGAGGATTTCGAAGGAGAGGCGGAGGTGTTTCCCGAATACGCAGAAGGGATCAGGGATGTGAAGGAGTTTTCGCACATCTATCTTGTGTATCTTTTCCATAGGGAGGAGTCGGAGAAACTGCTTGTAAAACCATTTCTTCAGGACGTGGAGCGGGGTGTTTTCGCCACGCGTGCGCCATGCCGCCCGAATCACATCGGCTTCAGTATTGTTAAACTGATATGTCGAGAGGGCAACGTACTTAGATTTTCTGGGGCGGATATGCTCGATGGAACGCCTTTGATTGACATCAAGCCGTACACTGAGCTCTTCGATCACATTGAAGGTACTAAAAACGGTTGGCAGAATGAACTTGACATGAACGATGCGAAGAGAAGGGGGAGACGACGTTGAAGATAGCAGTTGCAAGCGGAAAGGGAGGGACTGGAAAAACGTCATTGTCGGTCGCTCTTGCGTTAAGTGCAGATGGACCAGTGAAGCTACTTGACTGCGACGTTGAAGAGCCGAACTGTCATATTTTCATAGAAATCGGGGAGGAGCAGAAAACAGATGTTTTTGTGCCGGTTCCTGAGATAGACAATAGCAAGTGCGATAACTGTGGGCGTTGCGCGGAATTCTGCCAATTCAATGCGATAGCATCTTTAGGAACAAGAACATTGGTTTTTCCGGAGCTATGCCATAGTTGTGGTGGATGCATGAAGGTATGTCCGAAGGGGGCGATCTCTGAGAAGGACAGGCTTATTGGGACAATACGGAGTGGCAGGCGTGGAAATCTATTCTTTGCGAGCGGGATGCTGGAGATAGGGCATCCGATGTCACCACCGTTGATTAAGGAGGTTTTAAAGCTTGCTGGATCTGGGGAGCTTGTGATAGTTGACTCTCCGCCGGGGACTTCATGTCCGATGGTCGCCGCGGTTTCAGGGGCTGATTTTGTGGTACTTGTGACGGAGCCGACACCGTTTGGGCTTCACGATTTGAAAATAGCGGTAGAGACGGTTCGCGGAATTCGCAAGCCGCACTGCGTAGTCGTAAATCGTTGCGATTCTGGCGACGACAGGGTGGAGAGATACTGCGCTGAGCAGGGGATTGAGATTGTGCTGAAAATACCTGATGACAGGAAGGTTGCAGTTGCATATTCGGAGGGGAAAACTCTCCTTGACGCAATGCCGCATATGCGAGGAGATATGAGAAAAATCCTCTGTGCTATTTCAGGAAAAATAAAAACAGATGTCAGGACATGAGTATGATTCTAATTTTTCAGTATATTCGAAAAAACGCAGTCCTCTATGTCTTGAACGGAGTCAAAAAATAAGGTCGGGAAAAATGCCTTTTGAAATTGTGGTTATAAGTGGAAAGGGCGGGACTGGCAAGACAAGTATCGCCGGTTCATTCGCTGCTCTCGCTAAGAATGCGATTTTCGCTGACTGCGATGTTGACGCATCGGATTTGCATCTGATTTTATCGCCAAGCAAGAGTCGGACAGAGGAGTTCATATCTGGGCGCAAGGCGGTGATAAACAACGATAAATGTGTTTCCTGCGGCGCATGCTTGGCTCATTGCCGTTTTGGTGCGGTGAAGATGGACGGAGCCGGGGCTGGCGAATCGCAGTTCTCAATTTTCAAGCTCAACTGTGAGGGATGTGGAGTATGCGTTGAATTTTGTCCAGTGAAAGCTATAGACTTTCCTGAAGAGGTTTGCGGAAGTCTATCCGTGTCGGATACCCGCTTTGGACCGATGGTGCATGCTGAGTTGAAGCCGGGTGCGGGCAATTCAGGCAAACTTGTTTCGAAGGTTCGCGAGAGGTCAAAAATGATTTCAGAAGGTGCGGGAAGGAATATAATAATCACCGACGGTCCCCCGGGTACGGGCTGTCCTGTCATAGCTTCAATGACATCCGCGAATTTCGCATTAATAGTGACAGAAGCAACTCTTTCCGGTCTTCATGATCTTGTCAGGGTTGCCAAGCTGGCGGAGCACTTTGACATAGCGATTGGTGTCTGCATCAATAAATACGACATAAATGAATCGGTGGCTGGTGAGATCGAAAGGGATGCCGCGAAGCTTCCAAACGCAAGGTTTGTATCTAGAATCCGATACGACAATGTCTCAACCCGGGCGCAGATCGAGGGAAGGACAATCGTCGAGTGTTCGAACGAAGGAGCCGCGGAGGATATCAGGGGCCTGTGGGATAAGGTGGAAGGAATAATCAAAATATAATAAGATCAATAAGGAATAAAAATGAAAGTTGCTATTTTGGGGGCTAGTGCAAAACCGGATCGTTATTCATACAAGGCTCTAAAGGAATTGAGCGAAGCTGGACATGATATTTTTCCGGTCAACCCCGCGTTGGAGGAAATCGAAGGAGTGAAAGTGTACTCATCACTAAGGGATATAACCGATAGAATAGATATGGTAACCATCTATATGTCGCCTGAACGTTCTTCTATGATTGCCGAAGATATCGTGCTTAAGAATCCTCTCAGAGTGATTTTCAACCCGGGTGCAGAGAACAAGGAATTGTCTGAAAAATTAATTGCTAGCGGAGTGAAAGTTTTGGAAGCTTGCACGCTGGTCATGCTTAGAACTGGAACATTTTGACGGATTGAGAAGGGTTTAATTTTAACGATTCAATAAATAAGGAGTTAAGCGGAATGAGCCAAGAATGCAAGGGGTGTTCCTCGAAGACATGTTCTTCGGTGGAAAAGGAGAGAGAGAACAATCATGTGGAGAATCTGGAGAATGACGACAATTCCGCAGTTGATAAGGCGATGTCGAGGATCAAGCACAAGGTGGTGGTCCTTTCGGGCAAGGGCGGGGTCGGCAAGAGTACCGTGGCGGCGGCACTAGCTTGGAGATTAGCCGCAAAGGGCTCTAAGGTTGGGTTGATGGATACGGACATGCATGGTCCGAGCATACCAGTGATATTTGGCTTGAATGACGATAAGCCCGAATTTGATGGTGACAGGATAATACCTGTAGAGATTGGGGATTTGAAAATAATATCAACAGCTTTTTTTCTGTCGTCAAGAACGGATTCTGTGATATGGCGCGGTCCTATGAAAACCGGAATAATAAAGCAGTTCTTGCAGAACGTGGAATGGGGAGATCTAGATTATCTGATAATTGATTCTCCACCGGGGACAGGCGACGAACCGCTATCTGTATGCCAGATGATACCTGATGCCGACGGGGCGTTGATAGTAACGACACCACAAAATCTTTCAACTGCGGATGTTCACCGTTCGATAGACTTCTGCAGGAAGTTGAAATTTCCTATTATCGGGATAGTCGAGAACATGAGCGGATTTGTGTGTCCGCATTGTGGAAACGAGACCGATATATTTAAGAGTGGAGGAGGACGGATGATGGCGAAGGCGGAGGGGATCCCATTTCTTGGGACGCTTCCAGTAAATATGTCCATTATGGAATCATGCGATGCGGGGAGAGGTTTTGCTGGAATGGGAGCTGGCGGATCTCAAGTTTTCGATGAGATTGTTGCAAACTTTGAAAACAACATAAAATAAAGGAGAAGGGAAAGATGAAAATTGCAATTCCAACGGCAAACGGAATGCTATGTCCGCATTTTGGACATTGTGAAAACTTCACATTCATTGAAGTTGAAAAAGATGAGAAATCAATTGGAAGCATAATGACATCCCAACCGCCACCACATGAACCTGGAGTGCTTCCTCGTTGGTTATCCGAGCAGAAGGTTGATGTTGTGATAGCAGGTGGCATGGGACAGCGTGCTCAGCAGTTATTTGCCCAGGCTGGAATCAAGGTGATAGTAGGAGTTGAAGAGGGAAGTCCGGAGGCGGTAGTAATGAAGTACCTATCGGGGAATCTAAGTACTGGGGCAAATCTCTGCGACCATTGAAAAATAAGTATTTTGTTCTCATATGGAACTTTTTGCTTGAATTACACCAAATGCGATGTAGAATTCGGCTCCCTTGCTAATAAATGAAATAAAAATCTATTAGATAATATAAGCTTATGTTAAATAAAATTAGTCTATATAACGTTTCAAAAATTAAGTTACTTTTCCTACTGTTGATTATTTACTTTCCTTTCGCGCA